>JADJOE010000001.1:1345000-1645106 GCA_016713905.1 Candidatus Vicinibacter proximus | reverse complement strand
TCAATCAGCTTATTAACTTTTTCCATTGCTGAGCCAAAGTTCATAACTGTAACATTAGTCCCAGATGTACTTTCGGACTTTGTGCAGGAAGACAATCCAATTAATGAAAAAACAATAAAAGAAACTGTTAAATAGGTTAATGCGGTCATAGACCTATTCTTAATAAGCATCCATTAATTAAATTCGGTTTTTTGAGTGTCAAGCCAGTGTTTGTTTTGAAAGAAGAAAAATGTTTCATTTTTAAATAATTTTAATGATAAAAAAATTGTTAACGAAACAGGTAAAAGCAATTTTAAAAACCTTACTTTTGCGGGCCTAATTTTCTAGTTAGAAGGGCCTGCGTCCCCATTTCGATGGGTGGTCGTGGGCTTTTTATTGTCTTTTTGACTGTTTATATCTTAAACTTAACGTTTTGTTAATTGATTTAGTTCTTGAAATTGGAATTAACGTTTTGATTTGCGATGGGCGGGCTTTTCACCACAAATGTTCATGCAGAGCACAAAACTTTCGGCTACCACAAAACTGTCAAGGAGCACGAAACCCCGCCTATTGCAAATGTGCTGTTAGCATTAGCTCTTCTGTCTGTCGAAGTGTTAATTTGCATTGTGCTGTCGTCTAATTATTTCGTCCACTATTTCTACCGCTCTCTTTGTATGTAATTCCGTTTTTTGGTCAATTGTTAAACGATGTCCTTCTTCAATTGATTTAATTTCTGGAATTACTCCAACTTCTTGTTCTATCGCAATTGTCTTGATATTTAAAGTGTCGCCATAGGTCGGAACGGTTGTTTGTAACCAACCAAAATATGGTTCTTCTTTCGTCCTGTTTGGGTCTTCCCACAAGTCCATTCGTTTTCCAAAGTTGTCCGCGCTGATTGATGTCCACACGTTAAAAATTAAATTCTCTGTATGGTCAGTTATTGGAATTGTCAGCCTACCACGATGAAAGAAATGTTGTTCGAATCCACCACACACAAACTCTCTTTAAGCTCAATTCGTTTTTCTCGTTCGTTTGGTGGAACAGAAAAGTAATAATCTGGATAGTCAGACCCAAAGCAAAGAGGTATCTCGTCTCAAACCTGTCCGCAACAAGAACACGTGTATGTCGGCTTGGTGTTGTCTTTCTTTAAAAATGAGAATAGTTTCATTTTCTAATTGTCTTGGTCGTGGTTTCGTCTTTCAGAGTTACTGCTAACGTCAGACTGTGAAAAAACTCTTTTTATTATTCATAATATTATAAATGTGCTTCATAAAAGCTGTTTAGTTCATTTCGATGACTTTTGAGAGTACTAATTCTTAGCTGCAAATTGAAATCTTGTAAATAATAATTGCTCTAATGTTCTTAAAATAGACCGATTTAAAACAAAATAGGGTCTTTCTTGTAAGGAGATACCCAATTTTTTAATTTTCAATCAGCTCTGGGACGCCAAGTATTTTGAAACATCGCTTGATGTTGTAAACGAGCATAATGAGACTGTGTTCTCCATTGACTTTCTTCAGGCCTTTCAGATTGGTATAATAATATCCCCACTTTCTCTTATTGTGCCGAACACATGTTCATTAATCTCTTGACGCTTGCGATACAATGATGCATTTTCTTTATATCGTTTATTATTGGCTTCCACTGCAGCAGCATATTCACTTCTCTCTATTTCTCTACCACCGCTTGCTCTTCCAGTACTAAATGCTTTACCGGACAGGTTTTGCAATCTGGTGTTCTATATTTTTAAAATTGATGACTCGTATTTCCTCTTCCGGATTTTTTATGCCATGTTCCGGTGGTACTCAATGTTTCTTCCTTCAGGACAAGTATAAGTGTCAGTGTTTTTTCATGATAGATAAAATTAGTCACCACATAATCTGGAGTGGTTCCGTGTATATTGCTGTTGACTATGGCCAAAGGTGCTACAATGGTTACAATATTAGCATCTTCACATTGTTTAATTTCCTTACCATTATGATATCCCTTGTCTAATAAAGCCACAAAACTTTCAAGCTGCAAATTTTCTTTGGCTTCAAGAGCTATGTCTGACATTGCATTTCTGTCATTTCGGTTTAAGGTATGAGTTGCTACCAATCAATTTATGCTTTTCATCAACCGCTGTCTGTATATTGTAGCAAACTTCAACCACCTGACCTTGAACTAAAAGGGCCCTGGAATCAGGATCTGTTGTACTGACTTGAGGTTCTCCTGAAGATTTTAACTGATCTTGTAATACTTCGTATTTAATTTTATTCTTCTTTAGTCGCTCAATTTTATCTTGGATATTCGCCACTTTAATTGCATCTTCTATAGTGTCATTTTGCTCAAGCTGCTTTAGATATTCATTGCTTTTTTCTTCAATAAAGGCAAGCTGTCTATCAATTTTTAATTGATTAAAATTATTTTTTTACTATTGTGAGCCCTGGATTTAGTCCCATCTATAGCAATTGTTTGTCCACACACAAGGTCGATATCTTTAAGAAAAGCAACGAACAATTTGAATACATTCTTTAAAGCCAATGGATTGTCTTTTCTAAAATCGGAGATAGTGTGATAGTTTGGGGACAAACCTAGTGTTAACCATTTGAGTTCAATATTCCTGATGCATTCATTTTCAAGTCTGCGACTGCTACGCAATCCATTGAGGTAGCCGTATAGGTATATTTTTAAGAGTGTAGAAGATTCAAAACTTGGACGACCTTCGGTTTTTAATGTTTTGACTTCAAAACCAAGTTTCAAAAGGTCTAATTGTTCTACAAATGCATCAATAAATCGTACAGAATTATCTTTATCGATGGAATCTTCCAATGAACTCATTTGCAATTGCAATCTTGGTATTCCGGTTACATGATTCATAATATATAAAAATACAAATCAGTATTTATACAGCAAAGAAATTTAGTATTTATTTTTAAATTAGTTTTTTCACAACCTGACGTTTTGCGGCTTTGCGTTCGGGCGGGATTAGAAGCACAAACTTTCAGCCTTGCACCAAAGTTAATAAAAGCACAAATATTCAATTTACCACGTCAGCCCGCGTGACGCAAAACCGCTGTTAGTGGCTGGGCTTTGGTCAGCCTTTGTCGTAATACTTTTGATTTTTGTGAGTCTGTCAAGTGTCTTGGCTATTCTGTCCACTTTCGTTTGGTCAGTCTTGGCAGAATATATCCACTTCACATAGTTGAGTTGTTCACTTTCACTAAGTGAGTTGAAAAATTGTAATGCTTCTGGTTCTTCTTGTAGGCACAACAATAGCTCTTCAGGAACTTCTAACGGTTCATTGTCGGGATATAAAATGATGTGAACGTAATCGCCTGCCTGCTTTTTGATTTTCTTTCTGATTTCCAGATTTTACAGGTAGAAACAACTTTCCCTTACCTGTCGGCATTAAATGGTATTTGCTGATTTCAAAGCCGTCAATACTGCCCTTTACTTTTACCCAACCAAAAGGGGATTTTTTGTCGGGCCAAACTTCGGGGATTGTCGCATAAGTCCAACCGCCTTTGCCAGGATATTTTTCAAGCAGATATTCTTTATCAATCAAAGGATTGGTTGACATTACTTTTCGAATTTCTTGTTTATCCATACTGAAAAAATCCAATGACTGCTCCCATTACGATACTTGAGACTATCAAAGGAACTAAGTGATCAGGTTTGTTCGCAACAACGGTCAAAGCAATATACCAAGGTATATTCAAAATAAGTGTGAATAAAATGGAAGTTGGAATTTTCTTTGTTCCAATCTCAACAAGATATACTACAAACCCACAGCTAAACCAAAACGTAACGGATTGTATTAAGACCCAATGGTCGGTTTTAGGGTCTGCAAAATAAATGAGTAGCCCCTCTAAAAATGCTGGGACTAACCCTATAATTGTAGCATTGCGTAATTTGTTCCTTGTTTTAATATTTGCTTTTGATTCCATTTTTTAATTAATTTTTTGTTATGCTGCAAAACTAAAACCGTGTTATGACAAAGGTATGTCAGTAGGGAAAAACTATTTTTCGCAATGCGAACTAAAATAATCTTCAAGTGAGAAAAGGCGGTCGGGAAAAGTGTCTGTAGTGGTAGCAAGGTTCAAAATTCTGTCTATGCGAAATTCTCGTATTTCATTTCTTAAACGGCAAAAGGCAACCATAACCCAATTTCCTTTGGTCAGGTAAACACCTAATGGCTCAACAAGCCTATTTGAAACGGTGTCTGAATAAAAAGTGTGATATTTTATTTTAAGCAACAAGCAATTTGTAATGGCTAATTGAATAGTTGAAAGCCAATTGGTTTCGTTTGTCAGTTTGTTTGAAAAAATATGAAGCCGTTCTTCCAACTTTTCTGCTTTCTCTTTTTCTGAATAGCGAATGATGGCTTTTATCTTGGTTACAACGCTTGTAAGGTCGCTATATGCAGACTTGTCAGCGTTCTTTTGAAAGTATTGTTGTGCAGTCAGCAAAGCGTTTATTTCCTGTTGGGTAAACATTACAGGCGGTATTTGGTAACCGTCAGTCAAAGAATAGCCTTTTCCTACTTCCCCGATTATGGGAACTCCAGCTTCTTCTAATGCTCTGATGTCACGGTAAACTGTCCGTTGGGTAATCTCAAACTTGTCGGAAAGTTCCTGTGCCGTTACTACTCGTCTTGACTGCAAGTGAAGCAAAATATTTGTTAGTCTTGTTAGTCTTGTCATTTGTTACGGTGTCTGTTTAGCCTTGCCACTAACGTTTCTGAGATTGATGCAGGCAGAGCATTTTCGATAGTGGACTAAAGTGAAAAGCTGTAGGCAAAACTACAACCAAGTCTTGAATGAAAATTGATTGCTCTGCTTGCATCAATCTCATGTTATCGGCTGTTTATTTTCTTATGTAGTATTCCAAGGAGCCTTCTCCCAACCAATTAAACAACAATAATGTATCACCACTAAAAGAGATGTTTTGTTCAAACCCACTTTCAAATTTAAGATACATGTTAGTTATTATAGTATCCTTTTTAATAATTAAATCATATTGTTCTCTCTTAACTAAAATATTGTTGATAAATTCACTAAAATAGTAATCATCAAAAGATAGTTCGCGTTTAAGTCCAGTCGTTTTTGGCGTATCATAGAAATTTGTAAATCCATAATATGTCTTTACCCAGTTCCAATTCCCTAACACACTGTGATTAGTAATTTTTTCCTTTTCACACCCAAAATTAAAAAATGTATAACTATTACTAGTAGTAAATTTACTTTGCTTAAATTCTTCATTTCTTTAGATGGTTCTAAAATAGCCGATAACGTTTTGGCGCTTGGCGCAGTGGCGGATTTCGGAGCACAAAACTGTCAATACACCACAAAAGTTGATGCGAGGTAGAATGTTCAATTAACCACTGAACCCGCCATTGAGCCAAACGCCTGTTGGGTGCTGGCTTTCTTTCTGTCGTCTTTTGATATGTTTCGTACTCGTTTATTTTTTATTAGTATTCTAAAATATGGGCATTTTCCATCTATTGATAAGTCTTTGTCATCGTTCCCTTTCCTGAATTTAATTAGTTCAAATTGGTCAGGATTAAATTTATGTAGAAATGTTATTGGTACTCCTATGTGTCCGTCATAGTCCAATGGTATGTCTTCTGTTTTGTCAACGTTAATACCTTCATAATTGTCATATTTTGGATATTCATTCTCGTTTCCAAAATATTTTTTTGTTAGCTCAATGTCTTCGTGTCTTTTGAAGTTGTCCAAGTTTGTCAGCCATAAGCAATTGTTTGGTGATATTATTCTATTTCCAAAACTATCTATTCGTGCTTCTGTGCCATAAAGTTCGTAATGTTCTGGGACAATAAATCCTGAAACGCCCCTTCCAAGATTTATTCCCAACCAAGCTCTATTCTCTTTTATAAGTTTAAAAATTTCCTTGTATGTAATTGCGTTAATGTTGCCTATTATCAAAAATTTCTTGTCATACTTTACTAATTGAGCTACATATTCTCTGAATAACGAAAATGGAGGGTTTGTAACAACTATATCTGATTGCTTTAATAGTTCAATGCTTTCAGGACTACGAAAATCACCATCACTTTTAAAATGAATAATGTCGTTAGAATTTGGTGAAGACGTTTCTCCTTCTTTACCTGTATACTCAAAGAAAAAACCATTTTCAGTTTCTTCAGTATTAAATAAATCATTCTTTTGCTCTTGATAGCAAGCCGCAATCAGTTTTTTTAGTCCTAATTCCTTGAAATTGTCAGCGAAATATTTAAAAAAATTACTAATGCGAGCATCATCACAGTTACAAAAAACCACCTTATCTTTAAAGTGATTTTTATAATGTTGCAATTCACTTTCTATATCGGAAAGCTGTGTATAGAACTCATCACTTTTCGATTTCTTAGCCTTTTGCAGTAATTTATTTGTTGCGTTTCTCGCCATGATTATTCTTTATTTATTTTTTTGTTATCTGATTGAACAAATCACTTCCTAAAACTTTAAGTGAAGTTTTAGAAATTTCAATCATTATATCAAACATTTCCTTGTTATCCCACTTTTCTCCTTTTCCTTGTGAGTAGATAGAGGTAGCTTGGAGCATAATCGTTTTATCTTTATGTTTAACAAATTTATTCGCGCACAAATTGGTGTTAATTGGCATTCCAAAATTTGCCGAAGTTAGTCTATCTAATCTATTTAACATCCCTGATTTATATTCAAGTGTTACAATCCTTCCATCAGGTCGTTCAATCGAAATTGTTTCTGTCAAAAAGTTAGAACCTTCTAAAAATAGAATGTAAGGAAAATGAGATTCAGAAAGCATAAAGTTAGCAATTTCTGATATGTTTTTATGAGACCTTTCTATAGCATTTCCTGCTGCCATTAAGTCTTGATTGTTTTTCTTGCCTACTTGTTTCCCTTTTCTGATGTTTACAATATCTTTTCCTTGATGTTTAGCTTCTGACACTAAAACTATTCTCCATTCACCGCTATCATCTTTTACTTCAATTATTCCGCCATCGGGTATTATACTTGAATTGGGAACAAAAAGAGTTTGCCCTAATTCAGGATCTACTTTCTTTAACGCTTCGTTTATTTCTTCTTTCCGTATGCTTTTCTTATATCGAAAAGTCAATTGGGGATATTCTGTTTTGAGTTGTTCAATTACAAGTTTTGATATTTGTCCAACTTTTAAGTCGTGTGATTTTGCCCCATCACCAAAGATTCCTACTACTCCTTGCGATTTTTTATGTTGCTTTGTCAGTCTTGTTGATTGGTTCTTTTTAGCCATTTTTTAATTCTTTTTATATTCTTGCAAAGTTAGTTATTACGGTCGTCTTTTAAGCTTGCACCCAACGTTTTGCAGATTTGCGATGGGCGGGACTTTTACCACTAATGTTTATGCGGGGCACAAAACTTTCGGCTATCACAAAACTGTCTGCGGAGCACGAAACCCCGCCTATTGCAAATGTGCTGTTAGCGGCTGCTCTACTTCTCTGTATGAAAGTCGGTTGTTTCATGTTTTGCACTTTCTTTAATTTTTCCACTCGCCTCTAAATAAACTGATAATGTCAAACGGAATTTTATTCCAAACTATTTGCTCTGCATACATTCCATTACTTAAAACAGTTATTCCAAAGTTGTGTTCTGGAAAAACCATTAGTGTCGTTGAAAAACCAGGATTACCTCCAACGTGCCAATAATATTTTCCTAAGTCTTCAGAATTAGTAATCCACCAACCAAGTCCAATTGATACATTTTTGTTTTGAGGAGCAACATTTCTTGGAGTCCACATATTTTGCAAAGTGCTGTTCTGCAGAACACCATTGGATGTGATGGGATTATTGTAAATGTTCAAATTGTGCATTATCCAGTTACACAAGTCAATGGAGCATGAATTTAAATTAGCACTTGGAGAATGCTCGACATTTTCGGAATACATACCCCCAACTTTAACAACCTTTCCTTTTAGAATATGAGGGGAACTTCTTCTGTCAATTGGAATTACAGTGTAGTCAAAAAAACTAGATGGCATATTAGCCTTTTCTAAAATACTGTCCGTTATATAATCTTGGTATTGTATGCCAGAAATTTTTTGAACCAAATAACCTAAGATGTCATAAGCAGAATTGCTATAAGTTTCTGTTGCATTAAATTTTGTCCCCGGAGCAAAGTCAAGAATTTTGTTGTCTAAACTGTAAACCAATTTTCGGAGGGAACTACTATCGTTTGGTGAATGGTTTAACTCCATATCCCAATGTAACCCAGAAGTATGGGTAAGCAAGTGTTCTATTGTAATGTCTTTGTATCGTTTGTCTTTCATTTTAAAGTCCGGTAAATAGAAAATTAGTTTTTTACTTATATCTATTTTACCCTGCTCGGACAGTTGCATAATTGCAGTTGCCGTAAAGAGTTTTGTAACAGAGCAGGTGAGGAAATTTGTCAAGCTGTCTATTGCCTTTACTTTGTTGATTTCGGCTGTGCCGTAACCTTTTGTCAGATAAATTTTGCCGTCCTTAACAATGCCAATAGAAACACCAACCATTTTATTAGTAGTCATGTAAGCGGTCACGATACTGTCAATTTTGTTTATAGCAATTGTCTGTGTAATTTGTCCGATTGAGGAAAGGAAGAAAAGTGATGGTGCTAAAATTGTCAGTATAGATTTTGTCATTTTGTTCATTTCTTGTCTGTCGGTTGATGTTTGCACTGTCACGCTAAAGAGTTGCCGCTAACGTTTTGCGGCTTTGCGAAGAAGCGGATTTCGGAGCACAAAACTGTCAACATACCACAAAAGTTGATGCGAGGTAGAATGCTCAATTAACCACTGAACCCGCTTTTTTGCAAAACCGCTGTTACCTGCTGGCCTTCTGTCCACCGTGCCGTTGCAAGCCTTGTCAATATTGAGTTTTCGTGTCATTGTCTGCTGTGTTTGTTGGGCTGTGTGTCGGTGTATTTTTATTTTTTTTGAAGCGTTGGGAAATTTTTTAAAAACAATTTTGTCTGCGTTGGCAAAGCAAGCTCTTTTGCAATTTTTGGTCTGTGCGTGGGCTTGTGCGAATTGCAAATGTGCTTGCTTTTAGCGTGGGCTTTCCTTTGGTTTCATAAATATTGATATTAGAAGTCCTATTCCAACTACCACGTCAACTATGTTCCACATTTGTCTGCCAAGTGCGATTTTGAAAAACGGTTGGAATAACAACGCAAGTCCACCGTAAATAATCATTTCTGTCTGGCTTCCTTGTTCGTGTGCTTGATAAGCTAAAATTGCAAATCCAATTAGTCCTGCGAACCTTACAAACTGATAAAAACCGTAAGGCATATCCGCCAAACACAGAAAAAACAAAATCGCTAATACTATTTTTATAGCATTATTCATCACGTTTATTATTGTCTTGTGAATTGTCAGCAATACCAATTAAGTCAAACTGCGGTAGTTCAGAAATTTCAAAATACTGACTTGTGATTTTGTCAAGGAAAGTATCAGTAATTATGTCGTCTTCCAAATATTGCTCAATGTCTGGGATAAGAGCTAATATTTTTTCATCACTTACATTTAGACGGTGTCGAATGTTTTTGAAAAACTTGATTTCTGAATACTCGATTTGTTCGTCTGCATTAATTGTTTGTATTGCAAAATCAATCAGAGTCAGTTCTTCTTGTTCATTAAGTTGAGTTTGCTTTAACAAGTCAAAATAATATTGAAAAAAGGTTTTTCCACCACCGTTTATTTTACCAACAAGCAAATTGATTTCTTCTTGAAAGTTGAAATTGGCAAATAATGGAGATTTTTCGCACATTGATTTTATAAGGGAAATTTCCCTATCATCAATATTTCCGTCTGATGCCATACAGCAAAATGCTGTTTTAAGCAAAAGTTTGTCAAAAGTTATTGTGTCCATAAATTTTTCTGTTTATTTTATTTAAAACCAATTCTTGGTCGTTCGTTATTATTTGATTGTTGACCTTCCATTTTTGCTCTGATTTCTATGTAACTGTTTAGTTCTGATAAAGAGATTGAAGGTTTGTTCGATTTTATAGTTTCTATCAATATTTCTTTTGTTATTCTTGACTTAGAACGCAATGCCATTCTTGAAGCTTCATCACATAAAAATTTGATGTCGCTTGAAACATAGTTTTCAGTAGCCTTTGCTAGTTCAGCATAGTCTAAACCTATATCGGTTGGTCTTTTCTCTAAATAGAGCTTGAACATTAATTCCCTTGCTTCAAAGTCTGGTGGTGGCAAATAAACGTGTTTGTCTAATCTCCCTGCTCGTAAAATTGCTGGGTCTATTGAGTTTGGCCGATTTGTCGCACCTACAATAAAAACTCCGTCATCACCGCTATTATTCATTTGTGCTAAAAATTCATTCACAGCACTTGTATTCATATGGTTGACACTTGAATTGTCTCTGTTCGGAACTAAAGCATCTAATTCGTCAATAAAAATGATACTTGGGGCGTTTTTTCTTGCTTCATCAAAAAGGTTTTTAATATTCTCTTGTGAAGCATTTACCCATTTGCTTTGAATGTCGGAAGGTTTAATTTGATAAAAATTGAACCCTATCTCTTCTGCCATCTTTTCTGCAAAGAATGTTTTTCCGCAACCTGGAGGGCCATATAAAAGCATTCCGTTTGGAATTGTTAATCCATATTCAGCATACTTTTCTTTCTCATTCAAAGCGTCAATAACATCTAATTTGATGGTGTCTTTGAGTGCTTGCATTCCAGCAATTGATTTGAAGCCTTCGCCTTTTTTTACAGTCTTCAAGGTTTGAGTTGATTGTGCAGATTTTTCAAGAACAGAATTTTCAACTACGATTTCACCATTAACAGCCTGTATGAATTCTTTCAAGTTCTTGAATCTATTCTCTGCATTAGGTTGTAAGGCTTTTGCAATGATGTTGAAAGTATTGGCTTCAATCTTGGATTTTGAACTAACAACTTGTAAGGGTTTTTCTCGCTCCTTCAAAATTGCATCTTCTAATCTTACTGTATCAGATTTGAATTTGGACAATTCCACAAACCAAGGCGGTAGTCCAACTAATAAATGATAATACAAAGCACCTACCGAGAATATATCACTTTGAACAGAAAAGACTTTGTTAAATGTTTCGTTGGCAGAATAGAAAGGATTAAGAGCATCTTTTTGAAAATCTTTATTTGATTGGACCAAAAATCTTGCATAGCCAAAATCTATTATTTTGGGAACTGATACCTGTCCCGATAAATCCATCATCACGTTCAAATTGGTTACATCGTTATGGATAATTGGGTTTTGTTGATTGTGTAAGTAATTTAGACCGTTAAGCACCCCAAGAATTATGTCCTTTGCTTCATATGCATTAAAGGTTTGTTCCCTTTTCATTTTGTCAGCAAGGGTTTCACCACTTATAAAGTCTAAAATGGCGTAAGCGTATTTTTGGTTTTCTATAAGAAGTTCACCACTGTCACTTAGTTTGACAATATTCGGGTGTTTCAACTTTTTCAGAATTTCTATTTCTAGCACATCACCACTTTGGTCAAATTGAGTTCTATGCAATTTAGAATATGAGAAGAGTTTCAAAAGCTTGGTTGTCTTTTGTTTGTCTTTAACTCGATAAGTTTCTGCGTAACTTCCTTTTTTCAAAAAGAAAGTTACGGTGTACTTGTCTTCAATTACTTGACCATTAGATAATATGTGATTTGTGATATTCATAATTTATCCTACTAATACTGAATCATCACCACTTGGTCTGTCTTCAGGATATAAACAATCTATTATTGCAATCACAATCGGATGCAATTCATCAACATCAGGACTTTCACCGATTTTTTGCAACCCTTGATTTAAAAGTGTTCTCGCTTTATTTGGGTCTCTCCATCTGTAAGATCCAAAGTTTTGATTATGTTGTCTTATAAAACCAATCAATTGGTAAATGAATGTTAATTGGATGAAAAAGCTATTAATTTCATCTAATAAAACATTTCCAAGTTTCACATCCTTAACCTTGATTACTTCTTCCAATTGGTGTTTAATTTGATTAACCACTTGTGCAGTCTTATCATTGCCAAGTTCTTTGTTAGCCTTTTCGAGTCTATAATATTCTTCTTTCAATTCGGCTTCTAACTTGGGCCATTCTGTAGTTTCATTAAGTTCATCAATGGTTTTAAGTGTCTTTCGCAGATTGGTTAATACTTCTTGCTTACCGTCAACATCATTCTTGTTGTTTTCAAATGACTTTTCAATTTTCTCTAACTCTGTCTCTGCTTTTTTCAGCTTCGCATCATCAGAATGGTCGCCATCACTTTTCAGTTCCGAAACCGCCCCTTTTGCCTTTTTTATTTCATTCGATAACCATTTAGTGTCAACTGACTGAACGGTGTCAGTCGGAACTTCAATTTCGGAAGTATGGTCTAAATATGGAAAGTATGCCTGAACAGAAACAAGTTGTGATTTATCAATGCTTATAGTTAAGTCAACGTCAGAATTTTCTGGTAATAAAGCCGGTAAATCAGAGCCACTGATAATAATATCATAAACGTGTTCATTGTACAAAGATCTAGTTCCGTCCGCTCCGTGTTCGCCTTGGTAAATAGGAATTTTGATAAAATCGGAATCCATTCCTGGGCGAATCTGCTTTTGAGTTTTTAATCCGTTTTTCGTACCAATCGCTGGTAAAGATTTATTCTTTTCTAGTCCTGGAACTTCTTTAAACACAATTTTACCTGTTGACTTAAGTTTGATTTCAATTCCCCAATTATATGGAAGAGTTGCGTTACCAATTTTGAACCTTGAATTACATTAAAGGTATTAGGCTCGCTTTCCAATAAGTTACCTTTGTTATCATAAAGGGTCACTTCAAAAACATTGGTTTTCCCTTCGTTCAATTGCACATCTATTACTTCACCGATTGCGTTGATTTCAACTTTTCCGCTTGACCAAGCATTATCGCTCCTTTTGATTTCGGCAAAAACCTTTTCTGGAATTTCTCCTTCTGTTTTATCTTCTAAAATTTTAAGTGTTACAAATTCTTCGGTTTCTACTGTCGAAGATTCGTGTCCAATTTCAAGCTGAATTTTTGTTCTGTCTCGTGTTTGCTCCTTTATTTGTTCAGACAATTCAACCGTTGAAGCATAAAGGGCAGCACCTTTTGAAACCACAGTCATTGGGTCAACACTTGTATCTGGTTTGCAAATTTGTTTTTCTAACATTTCTCTCAATGTTGGAGACAATGTAGGACCACCAACTAAAATTAGAGAATCTAAAGAACTGCCTTTGAGATTTTTTCTTTTCAAAAGAGTCAGACTAGAATCAATTGCTTTTTGAAAAATTGGTGCTAGAACTTTTTTAAGTTGCTCTTGTGTTACAGTAAGATCAATTTCAATTTCTTCACCTTCGTCATCGATTCCACATCTATCTTCTTTATAAAGATTGTATTCTGGTTGAAATGACAATTCATTTTTTAACTCTTCTGCATAAGATTTTAAGGCTTCTCTATAATTTTGCTTCTTCTTCTCATTTGACAAAAGTTTAGATATGTCAAACTTTTCTTGAATGTGAGGTATTAGCAATTCATCAACAATTGCTAAATCTAAATTTTTTCCACCTAAATAGTTGTCTCCTTCTGTGTCGATTACTTTCATTATGCCATCTTCAACTTTTAATAAAGCTGCGTCAAAAGTTCCACCACCAAAATCAAATACTAACCAAAACCCGTTTTTACTTTTACTCTCTAGGCCGTAAGCCATTGATGCAGCGACTGGTTCTTGAAGTACTTCAATGTGACTAAAACCCGCCAATTTACCTGCCCTTCTAGTCGCATCTATTTGATTGTTTTTGAAAGCAGCGGGCACAGTAATTACTACAGATGAGAAATTTTCGTCTGTAATAAATGACTTTAGTGTTTTTAAAACTTCTGCCGACAGCTCTTCAGAACTTAATTCCTTTTCAGCAAAGGAGCTCGGATACTTTTTATCAGTACCCATAGTCCTTTTAAATTCAATAAAAGCGTTGCTCTCAAAGTCTTCAGAAAGTGCCCTTTCTTTTTCACTTCTATAAGCAGCGTGTGCTGGGTCTCCTACTAGGATTCCTTTCTTATTATAAGCAACACAAGATGCCATTGTATCTTTGCCTTTATTTGTTTTTTTTATTAAAGGTTCGCCATTTTCCATTCTGGAAATTGCAGAATTTGTTGTGCCGAGGTCAATGCCGTAATCAATTTTTGTTCTTGCCATTTTGTTAAATATTTAATTTTGTGAAACATCAACTTGTGCCCTTTGAATTAGGACTCCGTTGTAGTTTACTTGCGGTTTGATAATTGCGTTTATAATTCTTGTTCCTTTTGGAAGAGTCTCGTCAGTAGTAAAATTAATAACATCACAATTAATTCTTTCATCATATTCTTGATTAAGCAGATTAATCATTTCGTACCCGTTTGCTGCAAAATTGGCTTGAATCCTTTCAATTCCTTTTTCTACAGGTTTAAGTCCTTTTATATTTGAGTCCATTTTTGAAATATTTTTATGCATTCTCACTATTTCATCAGCAACTTTAAGGGCAAGTGAATGGTCTGTTTTATCAGAAGTTGTTGTTGGTTGATTTTTGGACTCTTCCTGTTGAACCTTTAATTGAGTTTCTAGGACTTCAATGAGTTTGTTATCAAGCTTCAAACTTTCTTCTTCTAAAGATTTCTTGGTGTTTCTGATTTGAGTTTCAACATCTGTTTGGCTTGACTTTATTCGCTTACCCAAGAACAAATACATCATTGCACCAAGAAGTAGAGTTACTAAAGAAGCAATAATCCAATAAAGTCTGTTTTTCTCTACATCACCACCAAGTTCCGAAATTCTGGTTTCGGCTTGTTGACCTGTTTCTTGGATTTTCGTTCCTAAATTATCTGCTATTGTATTGATGTTGCTTCGGTTTGTTTCAATAAGGCTGCTTAAACTGTCGACTTTACTTGATAAGTCGATGACAATGTTTTGTTGTTGTGTTATTGTCGATTGCTGACTTTTTACTTTCGAGGTTAATCCATCTATTTCCTGTTTTTGCTTTTCAATAGTTTTTTGTATAGCTGTTATATCAATAACAAGCGAGTTATCATTCTGCGTTTGAGCAAAAAGTGTTGTTGTGCTGAACAAGGCAACTATTAGTATTATTTTTTTCATTATTTCCTGATTGTTTTGATTAGCTGGTCTAAAAGTTTGCGAATTATCTTGTTTGTTTTAGGGTTATCTCTAAGTTTTTCAACTAAAATAGGAGAGTATTTATAGTAAATTCTTATAAAGCTACGCCCTAACACAGATTTGCTAAGAAATTGGTCTCTGAAATTCCTTAACTCAATTACTTGGGGAAGATTATAATTTCCATAAGCCATAGTAGCAATATAACAACCATCTGTAGCTGTGCTGATAGTTTTACCAACTTGCTTTGCTGTAGATTTTGCTTGGGCTGCTCTTACATCTTTCCAATAGCATATGTGCTTTATTTGGTTTATTTGAATTGGTCCAAGTTTGCTAATCAAAAAGTCTACTAGGTTTTTATATTCCGAAACTTTTGATTGGTTTGAGCAGCGTTGTATCATTTCAACGTCATTAATAGTTATGCCTTCGCTAACAACTTCAACGACTTTATTCCAATTTAAACAATCTTCCTTCATTTTATCAACCTTAGAATAGTTGATTGTTTGATTATATGACATTTGCATTGTCATTTTTAGGACTTGGGCATCAATTTCACTTATTGCCTTATCGTAAGCTAATTTAATAGAGTTTAGTATAGCAATAGCCTTATTTATCTCTCGGTCTTTCATATCTTCAAGAGATGCAAGGCTATCTTTTGCACGGTCTTTAGCCATTTTCCCAACAGCTATTGAGTCGGCTAATTTTGTTAGTTTTTGGGAGGATTCAAGATAATTATCACGAGAATTGTTTTCTTGACTTTCATTGAAATAATCAATTCCACATTGCATTATTTCATTTGCTAACTGGTCTGCAAGTGCTTTATATTTTAAATCGCTTATGCCAAGTATAGATTTTAGTAACGCTAATTCGTCTTTTGTGTTAGTATATAATTTTAAGCCAAATTCATATGCATTGCTTTTGTTTTCCTTACGTTTCTTTTTGCAAGTTTCTATTTGGCTTTCAATTTTGTGTAGAGGTTCTTCAGTGAATTTTTGCGATAAATACTTCTTTGTAATACCATTACAATTGCTGAAAAGCTTTAAAGTGTCCGAACTAGAATACTTTCCTTTAAATTGTTTGAGGATATCATCTATAAATTTTTCAGTTTGCTTTTGGTTGTCTATAGTGTAAGTTTGGTCTGCAACAGTATGAACAAATTCGGTAAAACTTGGTGAATCAATTAGCTTGATTTTGGCTTCAATACCTTCTTGAATTTCTTGTTGAGATTCACTAAGCAATTTAAGCGTACCTATATTATTGAAACACGAGAAGTTTTTGATGTTACTTCTTTTCCGTTAGTCACTTTGTCCCAAATTTCAACCGCTTTTTCTTTATCACCATTAATTAGATAGTTAAAAGCCGTTTCATCAAAATTATTCGATTTAAGAAACCAGAACAATGAATGACTTACCTTGTCTTGATTCTGCTCAATACCTGAAAATGCCTTTGTGATTGAGTTTTCTGAGCGATCAACATTGCCAAAAAATGGGAAATCAAGTTCAGAATCGACTTGTTTCCCAATACTAGCGTACTTGGTAATTTTACTTTTCTGTTTTTGAAGTTCTTTTTCAGAAGAGTTAGCAAGAATGCCCGCAATTCTATATGGATTGTCTTGAATCAGTTTCATTTACATTTTATTTATGATTGTGTTCATATTATCTTCTTTCGGTTACTATGTAAAATTGCCAAGTGTAGCCCATATTGCTCTCCATATATTCTGTGCCTATGTTAGGTATTACACCTGGTGCAGAAGCACGATAATTATATGTTCCTGGACTTAGTGTAATTGTTCTTTTTTGTTTTGGTGAGAACGAATAAGTTTCGCTATTTAATTTTAAAGTAAGTGTCATTGAGGTATTATTGAATATTTCAATTTCGGGATTGTAAGTGGAAGTCTTACCACTTGGAGTAAACATACCTCTTTCATTTTTCTCTACAATCTCACCAAGTTTTACAAAGGACTTATGTATATAACCTTCTTTGTCGGTTGCAATGTCAATGATATTATAAAAATCATTTTCAGTCTCAAGTGATACGATGAAAATTTGTGTACCCTGTTTAAGCGATGATATTACACCGTAATCTTTACCCGGTCCTTCACGGAAATTGACTTGTTTAGTGACCCAGCCTAAGTATGATTGGCTGAAACCAATTGATGCTGTCAGTAAAAATAAAGTTAAGAAGATTAGTTTTTTCATAGCTACAAGTTTATTGAATTTATTTGTACTGTCGGTGCGTTGGCAAAAAATGGCTCTTTTGGTTTTGCGAAGGGTCGGCTTGTGTGTCGGGCAAAACCAAATGTGCCATTTGTGCGGCTGGCTAAAATTGTTTTTAAAAAATGTGCGGTGGGAAAAAATAAAAATACAGAAGCGTTGGCTTTAGAGTCGGCTGTCTGAATATTTACTTTTTCTGTCCTTATTTTCTGTTTCATTCTCTTGTTCATTTTTACTCGGTTCGTTCTTTAGGCTTGCAGGTAACGGTTTCGGGCTTTGCGTTAGGGCGGGTTTCGAAGCACAAATTTTAAATTTATTACCAAAGTTTATTAGAAGTACAAAGCTCCAAATTCACACGTCAGCCCGCCTGACGCAAAACCCGTGTTATATGCCGCTTTTCTTTTCATTTTCAGCGTTTCTCTTTATGTGTGTCAAAACTCGTTCGTGTATGTTGTGAATGATATGGTCACTCCAAATTTGCCAATAAAATGTCGGTCTTATGTTGTGATAATACCAAGTTGTGCCTTCTAAAAGCGTGTTTCCGTTTGGCAATTCTGTCAGTTTGAATTGTCCTTGTTTAGAAACAAAATAGTCGTGTAAGTGAGGAGCGTCAATGTCCCAAAAACTTAATTCTTTCATTGGTTCGGGTTGTTCTACTACGTCAAATTTTAAAAGTCGTGGTTCGTCCCAAACGGTTATTGGTTCTACAAAACTTCCTGTCGTGAAGTTGCAATGTCTAACCGCTCCAACTCCTGTTCCTTCAATTTTTGCGTTTATTGGATATGCAATTCCAGTCTTAAAAATAAATTCGGTCGGCTCGTCAAGTTGCGGAAACTCAACAACGTTTTTCCAAACTGTCTGAGGGTCTGCGTTAATCTCTATTGAAGTTACAACCGAAGTCAAAGTCGGTTCGTTGTCTTTTTCTATAAACGCCATTGTCGGAATGATACCGATTAAAATTAGCATTGTCGTTGGTGCGTTGTTTGGTGTCTTGTTGACTATTGCATAGCCAATTAAACTCCCAACCCAAGTCAACAAAAGTCCAATTGGTGCAGCCATTGCAATGCAGATTACACCTTCAATTGCAAACACTAAAAGTCCTGCCGTAAAAATTCCAAGTGTCAAAAAGCCAATTTGCCACGCTTCCTTTTTTGTTATCTCTTTTTCAGTCCGTATAAAATTGTCGAACCCGCACCAATCAATAGAGGTGTTAAAATAAACAAGGCAATTCCATATTGTCCAATTCCGTAAATGCCCCAAATTGTCAAAAGTCCTGAAATGATAACAGTCAGTCCGACCGAAATCCATTTTCGTTTTTTGTCGTCAGTTGGCAATATATTTTCTATTTGTTCTTTCATTGTCGTGTCGTCCTAAAGTGGCATATAACGTTTTGCAGCTACAAGAAGTTGGCGATTTCGAAGCCGTAAACTTTCTGCCACCACTGAACTTGATACGAAGCACAAAGCTTCATTTAACCACTGAACCGCCAATTTCTTGTAGGTGCTGTTATGGGCTGGTTTTATTACTCTTTCAGTATTTTCTTTGAAACTATTTTTCTGTCTGAAGTAGTTATCGTTATAAAATAAATTCCATTCTTCAAATTACTTATGTCTATTGGTTCGTTAGTAAATTTGTCGGATTTTATCAATTGTCCAAGTGTGTTTGTGATTTGATAAGTTAAAATTGACAAATGACTTTTAATTAAGATAGAATTAGCAGTAGGGTTTGGATAAACAGAAAACATGTCATCTTTTACTAATTGGTCAATACCAGTTGAACTACTATTGAAAACATAAAGTCCTGCAATGGAAGTGTCAGTTCTTACAAAATCAACTGTATTTGCTGCACATACTTGATACCAAACTTTATTACCATTCGTAAGTATTTTACCAATTGTAGGGCCAATATGAATTCCATTTGTAGGCAGTCCATTTGGAATTTTAACAGCAGTTGCTCCACCATCTGTGCTTAAAAAAACATTGTCGGATGTCCCAGTACTTGTTTCCAAGAAAAAAATATTTCCGTTTGGTGTTCCAATAATAAATGAACTTGTCAGCGGTGAGCTGTTGTAAGTTGTGTTAACTATTGTCCAAGTTACACCATTGTCTGTGCTTTTAAATAATTTATTAGTGCCAGCATCTACAACAGCAAAAAGATTTGCTCCTGCCTCAAAGAAACGCACAACATCACTGCCGCTACCTTGTGAAGCTATTGTACTTGTTTGAATATTTGCAAAATTTCCATTGTCAACATACTTAATTACGTTATTACTGCCACCACCTAAAAATAATCGGTTGCCTTTATTGTATGAACAAACTAAATCAATGCCACTACTTCCGCTTGCAACAACAGTTAAATTACCTCCTGTAGTTGTCATTGTTCGAAGTGTGGTGCTTCCGCTTCCTGCATTCCATAATAAAGTACCCGCATTCACTTCACCATAAATCCCTACTCCTTGTGGTAAAATACTAGTCCAGTTATTTAGTCCTTGAAAAGAGTAAGAACCATCATTAGGTATATTTTGGAATCCAATAATCATATTATTAATTGGTAGCCCAAAAATTGGTGTATAACCTATGGCATCTAAAGCTGTGAAGTCTCTTG
Source organism: Candidatus Vicinibacter proximus (assembly GCA_016713905.1). Taxonomy (NCBI): domain Bacteria; kingdom Pseudomonadati; phylum Bacteroidota; class Saprospiria; order Saprospirales; family Saprospiraceae; genus Candidatus Vicinibacter; species Candidatus Vicinibacter proximus. The sequence continues at coordinate 1,625,182 of JADJOE010000001.1, read as the reverse complement.
TGAAAGTCTGCCCTCCGTTTGTTGAGACGTAAAATCTTTTTGCATTAAAAGAACCAGTTCCAGTTGTACTACCGTAATAGATTAAAGTGTCACCTTTGTTGAAATATTTTACAGAACTTGTCCATAAAGAGTCAAAATTAGTGGATAGCTTAGACCATGTTTGAGCATTGGCCGATAAAATTGAAACCAAAGTTGTCGTTAAGAGTATTAATTTTCTCATTTCATTTGTTTATCTTCCTACTCGTTTGGCTTTTCGGTTTCGCCCCGTTTTTTAATGGTCGCTGGTCTCCATTATTGAATTGCAAAATTAAGGATTTGTCATTGATTCAAAAAACAATTATATAATATTTTTTTGACTCTCTGGTCTGTCCTCCGTGTCGTTTAAACTTGCCCATAACGTTTTGGCGCTTGGCGCAGTGGCGGATTTCGGAGCACAAAACTGTCAATACACCACAAAAGTTGATGCGAGGTAGAATGTTCAATTAACCACGTCACCCGCCATTGAGCCAAACGCCTGTTACCACCTGTGCTTCCTTGTCTGTCGTGGTTTGTCGGTCTATTTGTTGTTGCGTTTTTCATTGTCTTTTGTCGTGCGGTGGGGCATTTTTTAAAATTTCTTTTTCTTCTGCGTTGGCTTTGCAAGCTCTTTGACAAAGCTTTGGTTGCAGCGTTGGCTGGTGCGGCTTTGGCAATGTGCTTGCAAAATGCGTGGGCTATTTGTTAGTATGTCCATTCTCCGTGACTTACTGGTAAACGATTTAATTCTTCTTTATAAAACTTCCATTGTGGCATATACTTTTCCATCAAGCTCAGGAATCTGTCATTGTGGTGTCGTTCTAATAAATGTATCATTTCGTGAACGATGATGTATTCTAGACAATGGATTGGTTTTTTAGCCAGTTGAAGGTTAATCCAAATTCTCTTTTTTTCAATGTTACACGTTCCCCACTTGGTTTTCATTTGTTTTACTTGCCAGTCGTCAACGGTAACGCCAATTTGTTTTTCCCATTTGTCAATGATAGGCTGAATGAGTTTTTTTAACTCTGTCCGATACCATTCGTTAATGATGATTTGTCGTTGTTCTGTTGTGCTGTTTGGTCTTACGTGTAAGTCAATATATGTCTTTGTTTTGAACACTACTTTGGCAGGTGTTTCGTGTTCAATAATTCTTAACAGATAGCGTTTGCCTTGAAAGTAGTGGCTTTCTCGTTCTTTAAATTGTCTTGGTGGTTGTCGGTCTTGTGCTAAAAAATTCCGTTGGTGCTTTCTTATCCAACTGATTTTTGAAATAGCAAAAAGTCTCACGGCTTCATCATCTATTCTCAAAGGTGCTGCAATACGAACCCTGCCCGTTGGCGGATAAACAGCCAAGTGCATATTCTTGATGTCTTTGCGAACAACATCAATAGAAAGTTGAGAAGTGATATGTAAAACCTTTACTTCTTCCATTGCTACTTGTATTCCTTTTGCTGTTTAATGACTTCAAAAATTGGGTCTAATTTTTCCACTTTGTCATACTCTTCCAAAACAGGTTTTACCACTTTGTTTTTCAAATGCTTTTCTTTTGAAAGTGTTCCTTCCCAATCATCGTGTTTACCATAAATAACGGCACTGTCCATTGCGATGGTTAAAGGCTCATCTTTATCCAAATTATCATACAAAGCTCTTTTGGCTTGTGTGTTGATGCTTGAAGGATATTCGTTGCTTGTCTCAGGCTTTTTAATTTTTACTGCCAATTTCACAATCTCTTCAAGATACTTCTCATATTCTGCGGCTTCTTCATTCCGCAACTTGATTAATTCATCAAGCAACACACTCATTTTTTCGTAGTAAATCGGGTTGGTTGGACTTTCTTCAATGATTACTTTTCGCAAGTTGTTTTCAATGGTTTCTGCCATTGCTTCTTTGTTTTTCTTGATATTGTTGGGCAATTTATCCAATGCACCTTTGCCGTCTTTTACCAATAATTCCACCAAACTAAAATCATCAAAAGCCGACACTTTTTCGCTTTCTTCAGCTGCAATGTAGCTGTCAATCAAATGCCGCATTGCAGGTTCGTATTGTTTCAAATCCACCCAATCGCCACTGGCTAATTGAATTTCCTTACGAACGGCTTCAAAATGCTTTAAGTCGTTTTTAATGGCTTCGATTTCACTTGGTTTGTAGCCCGCTTCTTCCATTTCATCGGCAATGTTGGCATAAGCACGAATAAGCGAAATCACAGCCTTGTATAAAGCAACTCTTTTCGGCTCTGTATCTTTTAAATCTTCTTTGAGTTGTGGGTTGCCGCAGAAGTATGCAATGTATTCTTTGGTGCCTTTAGGTGGAACTACCGGTTCACACAAGGCTTTGATGGTTTCTAGTGCATCGTCTAATCGTTCTTTGCCTTTGGCTAAACGGTCGCTTAATAAACCTTCTACATCTTTTTTGTCATAATCTTCAAAGGCTTTGGAAGTAAAATCTTTGTAGGCATTTTCTAAACTGCCGAATAAATCTTTATAGTCGATGATGTAACCGTAATCTTTATCGTCTCCGTCCAAACGGTTTACACGGCAAATTGCTTGAAATAAACCGTGGTCTCGCATACTCTTGTCGATGTACAAGTAAGTGGCACTTGGTGCATCAAAACCTGTGAGTAGCTTGTCTACCACAATCAACAATTTCATTTGAGCAGGCTCATCAATAAAACGCTTTTTTACTTCGTCTTCAAAGTCTTCGGTGGTTTTGCCGTTGAGCATTTTTTGATAAATATCATACTGCATCAACTTTTCGGTGTAGCCTTCGCCTTCACCTTTGATATCGCTATGCGATGGAGCAAAAGATGTAACAATGGCACAACGGGTAAATCCCGAATCCTGAAACAATTGATAAAAACGACAAGCATTGTAAATACTATCCGAAACCAAAATAGCGTTCCCTCTGCCGTTTTGTAAACGCTCACGGGTTTCCATATCCAACAGAATATCGGCAACAATTTTTTGCAATCGACCCACAGAACTGAACACTTTTTTCATTGTACCCCATTTCTGTTTCAGTTCAATTTTGGCAAAGTCGGTTAAGCCTTTGGTTTTGCTGTCAAACCAAGCATCAATTTTATCTAAGGATGTAATTTTTTGTTCTATGTCTCTGGCTTCATAGCGTAAATCCAATACAACGCCATCTTTTACGGCTTCATCAAATTTGTAGGTGTGAATGTATTTCCCGAAAATCTCAATGCTTCGCTTTTTATCGGCTTGCATAATGGGTGTTCCTGTAAAACCAATAAACAAAGCTTTTTCGCCTAAAAGTTGACGCATTGCTTTGTTCAAATCTCCGCTTTGGGTGCGGTGACATTCATCTACAAATACATAAAAATCGCCTTTGGGTTTAAAGTCTTTGGGCAAACTGTTTTTCAGTTCTTCCAAATAATTGTCGTAGTCTTTGGTTTTATCGGCACCTTCTTCTTTGTTGCCAAATTTGTGAATGAGTGAACACAGCAGCCAGGGCTTTGTATCGTTCAACTTCTCTACTAAATCGGCTCCGCTTTTGGTTCTGTAAATGTGTTCGTCAACGCCTTTGAATACTTTTTCAATTTGTTTATCTAACTCATCACGGTCGGTAATGATAAGCACCCTTGCATTTGGATTATATTCTCTAATCCATTTGGTAAGCCAAACCATTGTTAAACTTTTGCCGCTGCCCTGTGTGTGCCAAATAATACCACCTTCTTTTTGGCGAATATGTTCTTGTGCCGCTTTTAACCCAAAGTATTGATTAGGTCTGCAAAATTTCTTCTGCCCTCGGTCGTATACCACAAAATCGTGGAGTATTTCAAGCAAGCGTTCTTTGCCAAGCATTTCAACAATATGCTTGTCTAATTGATTGTCGGCTTTGTCGGCTTGCTCTCTGATGGGTTTTGTAAGTTCTAAAAGATAGGTATCGTTTGGATTAAATTCTTCACTGACTTCTTTCCATTTTAAATAATATTTTTCTGATGTATCAATGGCTGCATATCGCAAACCTTCCACATCTTGCCCTGCCATTACTAACTGAATGGTGGTATAAAACGGTTTGATGAAAAGATGTTTTTGGTTGTCGTTGTTTTGGCGAATTCCCTCTGAAACCGAAACGGTGCTTCGTTTCAATTCCAATACACCCAAAGCAATTCCGTTGATGTAAATTACAATATCAGGGCGTTTGTTGTGCTGCCCTCTGATGGTTACTTCTTCGGCAATGGCAAAGTCATTGTTTAGTGGATTTTTCCAATCAATTAAATGTACCGTTGTTTTATTTTGTCCTGCTTCTTCTTTTACATTAATACCATAGCGAAGTGCCGCATACACATTTTTGTTGGCTTGATACAAATCATCGCTGGTATTGATGGTTACCAATTTTTTGAACTCAAATAATGCTTTGTTGATGAGTGAAGGACTGTAGCCTTGTTTGGAAAGGTGAGCCGTGAGCAGCACTTCATCCACATTGCTGTTTTCTTCTTCCTGTTCCCAATTGCCCAAATACCGATACTGTAAAACTTCCTGAAAAAGCTTCACGATTCGGTTTTGCGTGGCACGTTCTATTTGTCCTACTTTGCTCATAGTTCTAATTATATTTTAACAGGCAATTCAATGCCGATTTTGAAAAACCTGTTGTATTCTTTTTCTTCTTCAATATTGAAATTTTCGTCTTTAAAATCTTTTCTGTTTGCATTTTGATTGGAGTAAATAACCAAACAATCAATTATCTTATCTTCTTCAAATTCCAAAAACTTGTAAATCTTTTTAAGTCTTGCGTAGCCACTTATTTGTCTAATGTCTTCTGTACTTACATTTCCGTCTTGATATTGTGGTTTGTATTTAGCATCCACCACCATTTTGGTTAAACCATCATTGGTGTTTACAATAAAATCGGGCTCCAGATAATTGAATTTTTGATGATACGTAACTTCTTTATGATGCGTAAAACGTTCTTTTAATTTTGAATAGACATATAACTCAAAGAGTTTACTCATATCAATCCAAAAAGGTGGTGTATTGATTGTAGTTGAATTGGCTGTTGAAATATTGTAGCCATATCTTTTTAAAATGTGCTTAGCAAATTTCAATGCTTGCTCATATTCTTTATACAATTTATTAGGCTTGATGCCTTTCAGCTGATCAATGTTTACTTCGCTATCTACATTAATAAATGCAGGTTGTATGTAATTTACTAATCCATTTAAGGATGAAATGTCAATGCCTTTTAAATTCTGCATTGCTGCAATAGAAAACGCCAGTGCTTTTTTCAAAACTTTGTTTTCGATGCTATTGATACCAAACTCGGAATATTGGCAATAGCTGTAAAGCATTTTACTATTGAAATGATTTTTCTTGATGGTTTCATTGATCAATATTTTCCCTTTCACTTTTGCATTCAGATTTTTTGTAACCGTGTAATATGATTTCTTCAAGCCCTTCTGCACAATCTTTTTTAAGATGTTGATGTATTGAATAAGAAGCAAAGGCGTTAACAAGTCTTGTTTTTGCTCAATGGAAATACTGGGTTTCTCAAAATTGATTTCACAAAGTTGGTCTAAGTGATTGTAGTTTTCAGGCTCCTTTAAAACATCAAAAAGCATCTTGACATAATTCACTTCCGAAGTATCATCGTCCAGCTTTGGTTTTACATAAATCGGCAATTCACTTTCTACAATCCAGTCAACTCCTACAAAGTAGGAAGTTTCAAAGCGGTAGGGGTTAGCATCTCCCTCTTTATAAATTATATCATAACAATTAGCTTTTTTCTCGCCACGCTGTATGGATTTGCTGTAATGCTGATTTTTTAATGCAGCAGCAAAGCGTTCAATATCATCTATTGACTTTGGGTTTTTATAGCCATATTGTTCGCTTAGTACAATCATTTTTATAATGCGTTGATGATAGGTTCTGCACTTTGTTTGAGAATGCCGTCTTTTACATACTCTTTAAGAATAGGAACGATTTCATATTTCTTTCTCAACGAAAAAGCACCTTCACCTTTTATAAAATAGCTATGCCCTAACCACACATCTTCGGGTCTGAATTCTTCTGATAAATGTTCGGAAAGTTTAAGTTCAACAGTATTATCTTGAACATACTCGTCAAGGTTTTGAATAAAGAGCGTTGAAACTTGTTTGAATAATTCCAATTCAAAGGTTTCGCCTTCTAATACTTTTGGCAAGACATCAATAAAAGCAAATCGTCTGCGAATGGCATAATCTATATGCCCTACACTTCGGTCGGAAGTGTTCATTGTACCAATGATGTATAAATTTGGTGGTATAACTATAATATTTCCATCTTCATCAGTGGCATACAGACTGTCCACTGTTGCGCCTCTGTGTTCTAAGGCGTAAATTAATTCACCTAATACTGCTGGAAGATTAGCACGATTAATTTCGTCTATTATCAATACAAATGACTTTAGTTCTTCATTTTGGCTTTGAGTTTCTGAGTAGACAAGGTTTTTGTCTTTTAAAAATGTTTTAAACAGGTCTAAAACTCTTATGTAATAGCTGGCGTGATGATGTGCCAACCCTGAAAGGTTCGTGTTCTTCTTTATGTCTTGCCTTTTTTCATTCCCATCAAAATAGGCTTTTTTAATATCTGAAAACAACATACGGTTTCCATTTTTTACCCATCCTTCTTGACCCTTGTAGCGGAATGCATCTTCATCAGTATCAAAAATGGACACTTTTTTGGTTAACTCAATCTTGTCATCAGATTCTAGTTTTTCTTCGATATCTTCAACAAAAAGTGAGAATTGATTTTCAATCCATTTTTCTTTTGAATAAACTGTTGGGGCTTTTTTACTGTTGTTGTAGTTGGTATTTGCTTTTTTTGCAAATTCAGCAAGCAATTTATTTTTAGTTTTATACTCAATTGCCTCACCTTTACTTTCAGCAACTATGCCTCTTACAAAATCTTCGTAGGAGAATGCTGGATGAAACTGAATTAGCTTTAAGTATGGGCTACAATCTAAATTCTCAAAAATATACTTGGCTATAGCTGCACTATATGGGTCGTTGCCTTTTGATTGACCACCTACCCATAGTTTAGTTTCATAGGCTTTAATGATTTCGTTCATTGAAGGCGAATATTCGCTGCCAGTCTTTAGTTTTAGTGTTATTTTGGTAGCATCAATCTTTGAAACTTCATACTCGGTATAATCTGTAGCACTTTTTAGTTTGTCGCCAATGTGAACCGTCTTTTGAATATCTTCGATTGTAATAGACAAAGGCATAACAAGCCCTCTGCCAAGTATTTTAGCTTCTCTTGTTTTACCAGTGCCCGGTGGGCCTTGTAAAATGACTTGCTTTTTGTATTTAAGTATATTTTCTATTTCCATATCCGCAATGATGTTTTGAATTGATTTGATGTTTTGATATAGACTATCAATAAATGCTCTTGATTTCCACTCAACTTCTTTAGCCAAAGATGAACGTTCCCTTTCTGTGTTTTTGTCACCATCCCATTTGAAAACCAGTCTTGAGAAAAAACGCTTCTCTACTTTTGCCCCTTTTTTATTGATGATTTCCTGAATGAGCAGTATGATGTCGTGCCAGTGGTTATTGTTTTCAAAATTGTGGTGATATTGACCTGGCTTGCCCTCCGCAGTTATCCGTTGGATATAGCCAGTTTTATGATTGTTTGCAATTGTTTTTAATAATGCTTTAAAATCTTTGTCATTATCGGCAACCATTTCATCTATAATGGTCTTTTCCAATTCGGCTTCACCAGCGCCTTTAGCCCAATCATTTATATCCTTATCTAGCCAATAAACATCACCACCAAAATACTTGATTATATTCTGCGGATTCTTTACATTATCTTGATGAAGAATATTTTTGTAATACAACTTGTTGGTTGTAAACGATTGCCCCTTGAAAGAATACGTTACCACTACAACTTTGCTGTGGTTGACTCTTTCTTCGTCAGAAGTAACATCGGTTTCAAAGACTTTGAGTTCTTTGAAAAAATCAATACATTCAAGTAGTTCCTTCTTCTCCATATTACACCAACCTTATTTTCCCCGTTAATAAATTCTGCATCATCCCTAATTTTACCTTCTTGTATTTCTCCAATTTGGTTTCTAATGCACTTATCTCTGCATCCATATCGGAAATGATCTTTGCAATTTCATTTTGCTCTTCGGGTGTTGGAAGAGATAACTCCAATTTATTAAAATTTCTCTTTGATAAATTGTAACGAGTTGCACCTTGTGCCATCGAATAAAATAATTTTCGACCTTCACTACTTCTGAAAAAGTAAGAAAGGTAAAGCCCATTGATTTTACTTTCCTTATTTAGACGGAAACCGAAACAAAAACTGTTGAGATATAAATTTGGAACATCTTCTAAAAGAACGGAACACATACCAACTTCTTCAGGAGTTTCAGAAGAACCATTAAAAAACAAATCTCCTTTTAATGCTTGATTTTGTATTTCATTACTATCAATGTTGACGTAATCGAAGTATGAAGTATCAATAATTGGATTGCTCATAATATTCATAAAAGGAATGTATGGATATTTACCATCAGCAAAATCTATTTTTGACTTTCCGGAAAGTCCTCCATAAGGTTTACCAATACTGCCCAGCTTCTTCACTTCACAACCCTCTTTCGGTTGCAGAAGTTGTTGCATTGCCCCTTGCTTAATGTTGCGTTTTTTGGCAATGAGTTTCTCTAAACTGCTTATCAAGGCATCGGCATCTGATAGGGCGGTGGCTATGGCGGTTTGTTCTTCTTCAATTTTTGGAAGTGGAATTTTAAATTCAAAAAGCTCCTTTAATGTTATACTCGCCTGATTTGCATTTCCTCGATAAATAAGTTCAATATGTTGCAAATACCTTTTCATTCGGAAATTACTTAATAAGAGAGCCTGCATTTCCTTTGTTCTTTTTTTTGCTCGTATTAGAACGGCATTTTGATTTAGAAAACTACCTTCAAACTCTTTGGAAACCATTATCACTTTACCAACCATTGAGTCATACATCGGAGGCTTAGAACCAACGGTTGTAAAAATTAAATCATTTTCGTCTAGTCGCCAGTTTTTATAATCAGTTGCAGCATTTTCATCAACATAAATTCCATTCTCTTTTTTGATGCTATCAAACGTTGTATCACTAACACGGATAATTCTAATTCCATCTTTCCTATAATCCTTGGATTTAAATGCAAAACCTTTAGTATAGTCAACAATATCACCAAAAGTAAATACCTCCCAATCACTCGGAATTAAGCCCATTTCGGTTTGTTTATATTTCTCTGCTACTAACTCCATACAAATCCCATTTTTTGAAGGTGAAGCATTTACTTTATTTTCCAATTCGGCTACATCGGTAGTTTGCTTGGGTAATGGTGTTTCGTAGCGTTCTGCCAGTTCTTTTATGCGTTGGGTAAGTCGTTGGCTAATGCGTTCCATTTCGGTTTTTACGCTGCGTTCTATGCTTGCCATCCATTTATCGTCAACCACCAATTGTTTTATTTCGGTTTCGGTGAGTGTTTTGTAGCGTTCAATTACTTTTATGTCCAAGTCAGCAATGGCTTCTTTTATTTTTTTGTTCAGTTCGGTTTGGTCGTCCAATAGTTTTAGGTACAATTCTAACACCGCTTGTTCGCCATAAGCTGTTTCGGGTTCGGCTGCGATTGCCAAATTTTGTTTTTTAGATTTTGGTTTTGTAGCCAATAGTTCTTTCAATCGCTTTTGCACATTGGCTTTGTTCACTTTATCCAAATCGGCAAAATAGCCATCTTCGGCATTGTGTTCTTCTTCTAGTTCAGTGAGTTGGGTGGCAATGGCTTCTTTATCAGCTTCCAGTTTTTCAATTGCCTTTTTCTCAGTTTGGAAGTAGCGGTCTATCAGCAAGGTTTTTGGCAGCAGATCGCAATCCCAAACGGTAGCCGATTTGGTTTGTTTGATAATGCTCAATTCGGCTTTCCAACCATCAACGGCTATCAAATAGCAATCGTCTTGCATTACCTCATTCCAGTAATTCATCAAATGCTGATACACATCGTATTTGTCCATCAGGGCTTTGCCTGTGTAGGTAGTCAGTACATCTTCCGAAATTCTGAAAATGGTTTGTTTGGGTTTAATACCAATGGTGAGTGATTTTAAAAATTTGGTATTTCGTGTTTTCCAATCGCTAAACAAATCGTCCATTTCCTTGCTAAACGCCACAAATTCGGGATGCGAAAAGATTTCATTTTTCAGTTGAGAATGGTCAATGTTCAATTGCGAATAACCCTTGCGACCTGCCTTAAACAAATGATTTTTCAGGGAAGGATAAACAGTCCAATAGTTTTCTAAGGCTTCAATATCTGCATTGGGAATGTCGCCCAATAAATGTGCTTCAATGTCTTGTATGTCTTCCGCTTCCTGGCTGTCAATATATCGTGGAATGTTTAGGTTAAAATCATTTTTCGGGTCGCTGATTTCTTCCACACTCACCAAACGGCTAAACTTGGGCAGTTCTATCTGTTTGTTGAAAATATCCACAATCTTGTGAATGTCCTGCTCACGCAAACGGTTTTTGTTGCCGTCTTTGATGAAGCCTTTGCTGGCATCCACCATAAAAATGTGGTTGCGTTCGTCTGCACCTTCTTTGTCCATTACAATGATGCAGGCAGGAATACCCGTACCATAAAACAAGTTGGCAGGCAAGCCAATAATGCCTTTGATATAACCCCGTTCAATTAAACTCTTGCGGATTTCAGCTTCGGCATTGCCACGGAACAAAACACCGTGCGGTAAAATACAAGCCCCTTTGCCTGTGCTTTTTAAGGATTTGAGAATATGTAAAAGAAAAGCATAATCGCCATTTTTATCGGGTGGCGTTTTGTATGATGCTTTGCCTGTTTTTGCACTTTCGATTTCGTCTTTTTCAAAACGCCCGTAAAGGTCGTCTTGCGGATTAAAACCTGTTGCCCAGTTCTTGGAAGAAAAAGGCGGATTGGCTACTACAAAGTCAAAGGTCTTCAGATGTCCGTTGCTGTCTTTGAAAAATGGGTCGGATAAAGTGCTTTGCCCACGGTGAATCTCAATAGCTTCCTGTCCGTGTAAAATCATATTCATACGAGCCAAAGCAGCGGTTGCCACATCTTTCTCTTGACCATAAATAGTCCCTTTGCCATCGGCTTCGTCCAATGCTTTCAACAACAAAGAACCCGAACCGCAGGTGGGGTCATAAAATGTGGTTTTGTTGGTGGCGTTGTGAATGTTTAGCACCTTCGCCATCACACGGCTCACTTCGCTGGGTGTGTAGAATTGTCCTTTGCTTTTGCCGCTTTCGGTGGCAAAGTTTTTCATCAGGTATTCAAAGGCATCACCCAAAATATCATCACCACCGGCACGGTTTTTAGAAAAATCGAGTGCAGGATTTTCAAAAATGGCAATCAGGTTGGTGAGCTTGTCCACCATTTCTTTGCCCTTGCCCAGTTTATCATCATCAGCAAAATCGGCTACATCAATCACTCCTTTCAAGTCATTAGCACCAGCCAGTTCACCAATAATGATGTTGATTTGATTGCCAATGTCCTTGTTGCCTTTCAGGGCTTGCATATCCTTAAAACTACCACCTTCGGGTATTTCGATAATCGCATCAGGGTCATTGGCGTATTTGTCGCTCACATATTTCACAAACAACAACACAAGAATATAATCCTTGTATTGACTCGGGTCCATTCCGCCTCTCAGTTCGTCACAACTTGCCCATAGTGAGCTATATAATTCAGATTTTTTAATTGCCATTTAAGCTTTGTCTTTTATTTCGTTAGTTCTTTTACTTTCTCCTTCACTGAAAAATGCATTTCATCTTCCAGATTTTGCCTTAAAAAATTGTAAGCCCACTCAGGCAATAGCGGACTGTTAATGCGTTTAAGATAAATTTTATCTTGAATTTGCCGAATCAAATGTGGTTCAACTTGGTCATTGATACGAAGCGTTTCTAATCTGCCTTCAATTAAGTCTTTCAGCTCTTTCAAATTTTCGATTGCCTCTTTATTTGTGCTGATTTGTTTGTATGCCAACACAAATACTGGCAGTGATGGAAATAAAACAGTTGAAATAAAATTTGGAACTGTCAAACCATTTTGTCCAGCAATAATCAATAGAATTAAAAATGTAGCAGCAGCCAATAATAGAATGGTGTTTGTATAGCGTTGTCTCAATGTAAAATCGTAACTGCAATTAGTCCGTTGGCAAAGTAGAGTTGCAATATTTGTATTGACAGGTAAAACTTCATTTGAATACCAACCGTATAGTTTATCCAGGTTATTTTTTTTTATGTACTTATTGTAAAATCTTAAAGTGATTCCATCATCTGGCTTTGAAGTAATAAGCGTTTTATTCCAGTCAATCAATAAAACCGAAGTGTCAAACTTTTCCTGAATAGAAGCAGCGAGCTTTTTTAATTTCATTGCTCTGTCTTCACAGAAAAATTCAAGAAACGTGGCAATGATGCTATAAAGCACAAAAATCCAAACTATGCTTTGTTCTTCCTTTCCCAAAAGTGGCGTTACAATTGAAATAAGAATTGGAATAGGCACAGCAATTAATACCTGAAAAGCAAATGTTGTCTTACCATTTATATAAAGCTGCTTCTGTGCTGCCAAGTATTTAATACTTGTTTCAGAGTCCTGCTCCTGAATTATATGTTTACCAATTTCACTCATACTTTGGGAATTTGTCTCCAAAAATTTCTATCCATTTGCTAATTGCATCTTTATGGTTGTTTTGAGCTTCCAAATTTCTTGCGTCAAAAGCTTTTACGTAATCTTGGTAAGCTCTGTCCATTATCTTCCTTCTATCTTCTAAGCTAAGATTGTTTATATCTCCTTGAATTCCTTTTGGGTCATATACAGGGTTAGAAACCCTTCTATGAATTGCTAACAGAACCTTTTCAATTTCAATATCCACATACTGCGATGCAGCAATTGTTTGCTCTGCATAATAATCAAGTATCATATTTTCGAGCAGGTAAGAACCCATTGTCGGCATTGTTGCTCTGCTGTTCCAATATTTAATTGCACGAATTACGTTTAGAATATTTCCTTCGTGAGCCTGATTAATTTTTGTAATTCTTTCGCTATCAACTCTCGGGTCGGTTTTCTTCCAATTTCCGCTACCGTCAGGAATTATGTAGTAAGTCCGATTGTACGCATCTTCTTTTGTAAAAAAGCAAGGAACAATGTCAAAGACCCAATCATAAGATTCAAGATTAAGAGTTGCAGCTTCTAAATTTCTTTTAATTTCCGCTTTTTTATATTGCGGTATTCCTACAAGTTTTGCAATAAAGGCGTTAATAACCTTTCTGGAATTAAGAATGCTTGTGCCTTCGTTCACATAGTCTTTAAAGCGGGTAGCGGCATCAGGAGCAGTTATTTCGATTTTGTCAACCAGTTCGTTGTATGTGCAACCGTCTGCTTTCATACAAATCATAATATCAATGTCGTCAAGTGGCCGCTTTTTTGTCCGCCTTGAAAAAGAGCCATAAAAAATATTTCTTTCTGAATAGATGTTAGGAAATTTTGAGTCACTATCAGAAAATGTTTCAATTTGTCCAACTAACCAGTCACGGCTCCCACGAGCTTTTTTAGTTCTATCAGGGTCAAGGTTAACCGTGTCGGCAAGGAATTTATTAAATGCTTCGTTTACTGTTTTTGCCATACTTTAATTGTTAAAATCAATAATACAAAGGTCAGATTTACTCGCTTTATGTGCGATGGCAAAAAACGGCTCTTTTGGTTTTGTGAAGCGTTGGCTTGTGTGACGGGCAAAACCAAATGTGCCGTTTGTGCGGCTGGCTAAAAGAAATTTTAAAAAATGCGAAGGGTGGGCTTTTTCTTTCTTTTCTGTCACCTGTCCCAATAGCAAAACACGGTCAGCTTGTTTGTCTGTCCGCTTGGTCGATATGGTCTGTATGTCGAGTCCATTATTAGTCATTGTCTTGCTGTGTCGTCTGTCTTTTTAGCATTGGTGGTAACGGTTTGGGGCTTGACGCAGTGGGGGAATTAGAAGTGCAAATGTTCAATAAACCACAAAAGTTTAATAGAAGTACAAATGCTGAATTTACTACTTCTGCCCCCATTGCGTTCAAACCCCTGTTAGCAGCTGCCCATTTTCTGTCTATTGTTTTCCGATTTTATTTTGCTAATAGTCCACATACAATTCCACCAATTAGTCCAAGTCCAAGTATTGGTGCATATTGTTTGGTTACAATAGCGTCTGACAAACTCAAAACAAGTCCAACAAGACCACCTTTAAGCCAATTAGGAATTGGAAGTTCCATATTAAAAATAATAAAGCCAATTGCAAATCTGCTTATAAATGAAGCAGTCATTGCTCTTGTTTTGTCTTCAAATGTCATAAAGAACATTGGAATTATTGAAACTATTCCAAAAATTGTTCCTGCAATAAGTCCTTTGATAATATTATTCATCTGTCTATTTTTTTAGTTCGTAGGCTTCTCTGAGCCAAGTTAATAATTCCTTGTCTATGTCTTTGGTTTTTGTCAACTTGATTGTATGGTGAAAACGATTTGTAGAACCTTGTTCTATTTTTGATACTCTGTCGCTGGTCAGTTTGTAGTTTAAATGAACTTCAAGGTTAATATAGTCTTTACGAGTGTATACGCCTGCAAATCCAAATCTGTTTCCAAGATGAATGCTTGTCTTTTTCGGTTCAACTTTTATTTGTCCGAATTTGTGTAGTTCAGTGATTAATTTCTCGTAAATGTCAGTTACGATTTGCTCTTTGTCTTTTAAATGGTCAAATTCTGTATATTCCATTTTATTGTCTGTTTGTAATTGTCGGTATACGTCTGTTTGGGTTGCTGCTAACGTTTTGCAGCTACAAGAAGTTGGCGATTTCGGAGACGCAAATTGTCTGCCAGCACCGAACTTGATACGAAGCAAAAAGCTTCATTTAGCCACTGAATCGCCAATTTCTTGTAGGTGCTGTTAGCCACAGTTTTTATTTTCGGTTAGTTCTTGTTTCAATGTTGTTGTCACCAAATTGTTTGTCACTAAATAACTGCTGATCATTTTTAAAAATTTCTTCGATTCCTTCAAATAGTCTTTGTCAAGTTTAGCATTGTCCGTTGTTTCTATATATGTATAAGCTCTTTGAATAAATCGTCCTGCACCTTCAAATTGTTTACTCATAAAAAGTGTTCCGATTAAAGATACGTATGTTATAAACTCATATTGAATATGATTCCTTTTCAAATATTCAATTGGTAGTTTTTGATTCATACTTTGAAAGTGCGAAATTATTCCGATGTCTTTTAAGTATTTTTCTTTTTCAATAACAAACCAGTCATCCACTAATTCGCCATTGAGTTTTGTTTCGAGTTCGTAATATCCTATTGGCTCTAAATTGTCGATCCAGTTTTGGTTTTCAACATAAAGTCCAATTCTTGTTCGAATTATAGAGCCAACGTGTCGTCTGTCAATGTGATATTCAAATCTGTCGAATACTAGTTTAATTTCATTCTGCTCAAATCCACACAAAAAGTCCTTGTCGTCTGAGTTGTCAGACAGTATTTTGTCGAGAGTGTCAAACGCAGTCTTTTTCAAGTCAAACGTTTTAACTCTTTCTGTCAACAATATGCCAAGTTCTTGGTCTGTCATAAAATTGTGGCTAACGTTTTGCAGCTACCCGAAGGGCGGGACTTTTACTACAAACCTTCATTTGAAAAACTAATGTTTGATTAACCACAAAACTGTCTTTGGAACACGAAACCCCGCCTTTTGGGTAGGTGCTGTTACCACCAGTGCTTTCTTGTCTGTCGAGGTTGGTATGTTCTGTTTTGCTTACTCTCATTTGTCTTTCAGTCGTGCGGTTGGGCATTTTTTAAAATTTCTTTTTTTCTTGGGTCGGCTTTGCAAGCTCTTTTAAAAGCTTTGGTTCAGCGTTGGCTTGTGCGGCTTTTAAATGTGCTTGCAAAATGCGTTGGATTATTGTCTGTCCTTAATTGCTTGTTCAATCCAACCTTCAATATTGTCTGCAATACTCTTGTAAGCATCATTTGGGTCTGGGTTGTAGCATTTTACTTTGCTAGATAGTTTAGTCCCGTCTTTGAAAGTAAATTGGTCAAATGGGTTTCCTCCTTTGTTGCACTTTCCTGTTTTAGGGTCTTTTAGATTGTGAATATGAATTCCAACTAATCCTTTCTTGTCCTTCCATGCTTTTTGAATTTCATGCTTTACCCACTTGCGGTTTGCTGTTTCTTCACCAATAAGAACAACAACACAACTTCGGTAATTCATATTATCATCAATCCATTTTTCGATACCTGCATCACCTTTCTTTTTAACTTCTTCCCAATCGTTCACTGAAACTGGCTTGTTATCTTCTATTGCTCCAATGTTTCTGATTTGTTGCACTCTCATTACATCATTTGCAAAATGAAAGCTGTAAAATATTTGTCTTTTGATTGCCATAATGTTGTTATTTTAAAATTATCATTAAGATTATTAGTAGCAAGAAAGCTAAACCGTAAAATGGAAATAACGTTTGAGAAAACATTATTCTGAAAACACTTTTCACTTTCTTTTGGTGAGGTCTAAAGTCAAGTGAGTAAAGATTTTCGTTTGATTTCATTCTATTTTTAATTACCCAATCATATAGCTCACGGTAACATTTTTCTCTGTGCAGAAAAAAGGCATCCAAATACCAAAATATGATTATCGGAAAGCAAAGAATTAATAAAATCAATTTCAAATCACATGAAAGCAAACTGTCTTTAGAAAGAGCCAACACAACCGCAATCAAACTAATGAGCCAACCTTTGAGCATAAAGGAATTATTAGCCATGCGATTAATTACGCCTTGTATTAAATCTATTTCTTTATGTAAAATGTCTTTATCCATATTCTTTTTTTTTATAATTCACTTTCACCTGCCAATTCAACAACATTGGTTTTATTGAATTATGTCATTAAATTTATTATTACATATTTATTCATTTTGCTTCAAATGCCATTTCAAAGTTTTGCCGTTTATATCCTTCCAACTTAGCATTCCATTTGAAGAAGAGCCGTTAATTATTGCACTAGCCTGTGACGGTGAAGAACAACTATAATTATCTGTAAAAATTAACTTACCTGCTATTTCTTTCAAAATACCAGATTCAATCAATTGCTGTCGAATATTTTTAATAGCAAATGGACAAGAAGATAAGATATTTGTATTAGCCGTTGAGTTCTTGGTTATAGTCATACGACCATCTTGATAGAATGCCTCAGCAGAAAATTTTGATGTTTTGAAATAAAATATTTGCATTTTAATTAATTTTAACCTGTCCATTCATTAGCATTGGCAGAAGCCAATCCCGTAGTCCGGAGAGTTTTTCGTTTTCTTTTGCTGTCATATAAATTCTATTCGCAATTGGCAAGTAAAAATCATCGAACTGCTTCATTAAAATTGTTGGAGGCAATTCCGTTTGGTACCTGTTAACTCCATCTAGATTGAGATGTAATACTATCGTTCCACTTGCATACCATTTTATGTAATTATGATAATGATTAGAATTGAAAAGCATCATCAGAAAAGAAGAAGGAATGTTTTTAGAAATAATTTTTGCAATGTCCATTGAAAAGACTAATTCTTCCTTGTAGTAGTCGGGAACTAAAATTGCTCTACCAATAATATCTGCGTTTCTTGTTACATCAGTAGCAGCAATTAAAAGGTCTCCAGATTTTACAATATTCTTTTCCGTGAATTTGCCTGAATATGTTTTAACGCCTTCTGATTTATAGGTGCCATCTAGATTAAATGAATTCAAATTTATCATTGGTATTCCGTCTCCGTTGATTTCTTTACTTGTATATGAAATACCTCTTTGAATTTCAATTTCAGTTCGTAAAAATTTCACTTCCCACCCCTCCGGAATCTCTTTCTTCAACTCTTCATTCCAAACCATTTTACCGCCACTGGTTTTGTAGGGTTTACCGTTTTTATCAGGAAAATCAAACTGTACAAACCAATAATCGTACAGCGTTTTTGCCATTGTTTCTAACTCGGCATTAATGCGGTTGTTGAGTTCGATTTTGGAATCTATGGTGGAGAGGACAGAGGCAATTTTTGCTCTTGTACTAACATCAGAATAAATATTAACATCAATTCTATTTAAAATACCCTGAGTAAGTAGAGGTTGACTTGAACCAATTTGTTTTTTATTTAATGAAATACATTTGAGTAAGTAGTAATTATACTCATTGCTTTCAATTTGTTTATGAACTCCAGCAATTGCATTATCCGAGACCCAACATTTGCCTTTTTCAATATGGACACTGCCACAATATGCCCCGACACGACCAATTATTAAAACGTTTTCGTAATTTGATTCATCGGTATACCCTAAAATACCATTACCACCATAAATTGGAATTGTACCTAATTTTTTAGATGCGATTTTACCATTTTTAAAATCAATTAGGCCTTCAAGCTTAATTGGCACCATTTCTTTATTCATACTTCAATCCATTTAATTGTTTTTGAATTTCCTTTTCCAAGGTCTTTGATTCGGCAAAAAGGCTGTCTAAATTGGTTTTAAACCCATTCATCTTGGTTTCAAATTCTTTTGGTGTAATGTCGGTGTATTCAATCTTCACTTCAAAATATTGCCCCGCACTAAAGCTGTAGTTTTTTTCTTTTATCTGCTCGTAAGAAACCACAACCGTAAAATCTTCAGCGGCTTCGTGTTTATTAAACGTGTTGATAATGGTTTGCTCTTCATCTTCAGAAAGCAAGGTTTTTTGATTCTTGCCTTCTTTTACGGTTGTGCCTAATTTAGATGCATCCATCAATACAATATCGCCTTTGGTATTTGCTTTGTCCAAAAACAAAATTGATACGTTAGTGCCTGTGGTAGCAAAAATATTACTCGGCATACTCACCACACCTCGCAACATTTTTTGTTCTACTAATCGTTCTCGTATTTTCTTTTCAATGCCGCTTTGTGCTGTTATAAAACCAGTAGGCACTACAATAGCCGCTTTGCCTTTAGTTGATAGTGAAAACATGATGTGCTGAATAAACAAAGGGTAAATCGCCATTTTGTCTTTGTCCTTTTTCGGGATATTCGGAAAACCTGCAAAAAAACGTTCGTTGTTTTGCTTGGTGTCCAAATCGGCTACATAATCGCTAAAGTCCAATTTAAATGGTGGGTTAGAAACGATGTAATCAAAGCTCATCAACTTGTCGCCTACTTTGTGGAAAGGCGTTTTGATAGTATTGCCCTGTATAATATTTTGAATAGAATGTACGAGGTTGTTCAGTATCAAATTCAATCGCAACATACTACTCGATTTTTGCGAAATATCCTGCGAGTAAATGGTACAGCGGTCTTCGCCAATGGCATGTGCCAAATTCATTAACAAAGTACCCGAACCTGCCGATGGGTCGTAACAGGTTACATTGCTCACGGGCTTATCTACCAAAATAGAAGCCATGATTTTTGAAACTGCATGAGGCGTGTAATACTCGGCATATTTTCCACCACCGTCTTTGTTGTAATCTTTTATAAGGTATTCAAATATGGTAGAGAAGAAATCGAATTTCTGATTGAATATTTTTTCAAAACTAAAATTCACCAATTGGTTAATGATGGCTTTGCAGAAATTATCACGTTGGCTACTGTCGGTAATGTAATTGCTTATTTCATCGAACAATACAATTTTGGCACCTGTGCCTGTTTTAACTGAGAAAATATCGTTGTTGAAAATGGCAATGTCACGCAACGTATCATCAAAGAACTTCGCAAATTCTTCTTTGTCTTGTTTGTTGTAAAGGTTAGAAAGGAAATGTTCTCTTTTCAGTTTGGCACTGTCAGGGTTCATGCGTAGCAATAGCATTTCGTATTGCTTATCGCTGTATTGTGCAATTTCTTTTTCCCAACTTTCGGCTGTTGCCAGTTTGGGTTCTAATTGTTTTACTTCATAGCCGAATTTATCGTTCATGAATTTATACAGAAACACTTGGGTAATGATTTTAAATTCATTGCCATCGTTTCCTAATCCGTAAGAGGTACAAACACCTTTCAGGTTGTCAATCAGCTCTTTTGTTTGTGCCGTAAAATCTTGTGTTACCATGCTCTATTTCCTTGATATTCGTTCATATATTCTTTTACCAAACAAGTATTGATGTATTTAGCTGATTCGGGGTCAAGTTCAATTTTGTTTTTACCAAAACTGCCAATCACCATTTGAATCATCAGTTTGTCAAAATAGCTTTCGTTGTTTAACATTTGCGTATTAATCAATACTTTTTCATCTACCTGTTTTTTAATGTCCATCAGCGTTTCGCAAATTTCGCTTTCTCGTTTTGAGATGTTGCCTTTTTCCAAAATGCGTTTGTGCATTCGGGCATACTTGGCATCGTTCTCATATTTTGCTTTTAGCAAATTGTTCTTGCGGTTGAGTTCGGTTACTTGGTCGTAAATCTGTTGCAGCGAACCAATGTTGTTTCGCATATCTTCCTGCGTTATTTCGTCCAAATTCTTTTTGTCAAACAAGCGTTTCAACTCGTCATATAAATTCACAAACTGTGGGTCGTTCTGGTCAAAGTTTCCGCCCAATGCTTCACGAGTTTTACGAAGCATATCTTTTAACTGGTCGGCAATTACCATTTCTTCTTCCGAAATTTTGCGGAACATGAACAGTACATTTTCCAAAGCTACATTCAGCAAATTGGTCGTGTCTACATTGTTTTCAATGTTGGCTTTCAGGTTAAGTAAATCCAAATGGCGTGAAGCCTCATTATAAAGTTGATTCAGTTTTTTGAAATCGACTTTCTCCAATAAATCAAAATGACCTTCTAAGCGAATGAGGTTGTAAATGTTTTTGGCAATTTCTAAAGCTTTCTTAATTTCTAATACTTGCTTGCGGTCTTCAATCTGGCTGATTTGTTGGGAAAATACTTCTGCGTTTTTCAAATCATAATGAAACAACCTTTCCTTAATTATTTTTATTTCTTCTTCAATCTCTTCCTTCGATTTAAAGAGGTTAGAATAGTTTTGCATTTCATCACCCAGCTCTGCTTGCAATTCGTCAAAGTAGGCTTTGTTGGTAGCATCAAACTCTTTGGTGATGTCGGCAAAATCTACCACATAACCGTAACGGAATTTCTTATATGGTCGGTTTACCCTTGTGAGTGTTTGCAGGAGGTTATGGTTTTTAATTACCCTGCCAATGTATAGTTTTTTTAATCGCTTGGCATCAAAACCAGTCAGCAACATATTGTACACAAACAGAATATCAATTTTGCCGTCTTTAAAATCATCTACTTCATCTTTACGGTCATCTTTTGAGCCAATGTCATGCAGAATTAAAGAAGCAACCAAGTTTTTACTTTGGTCAACTTTATACATTCCATATTCCACAGCAGGTTCGGCAGCCATCATATAAGGCTCAACCATTTCAACTGTTTTTTGCGTTGGATTGTATTTGCTGATAAATATTTCAAATAATTTACGGGCTTGCTCGGCACTGTCGCAAACTACCATAGCACCAACAGAGTGGTCACCAAAACGAATTCTGCTTTTGATAAAATCCTGAACAATATAATCAAGCATTGGCTCTGCAAATTTTGCATGAGCATAAATGATTCGTTTATCGGCATCGCCTT
Organism: Candidatus Vicinibacter proximus; assembly: GCA_016713905.1. NCBI lineage: Bacteria > Pseudomonadati > Bacteroidota > Saprospiria > Saprospirales > Saprospiraceae > Candidatus Vicinibacter > Candidatus Vicinibacter proximus. The sequence goes on along the minus strand of JADJOE010000001.1, from coordinate 1,603,557 downwards.
TTAGTATTTCAACTTCCTTTAATGCTTCTTTCAATTGAAACTTGTAAGTGGTTTCAATATCCTCCCGAATGAGTTTTAACGTATATCCATCTGCAATAGAAGCATTGTAATAATACTTGTGAATGTAGTCACCAAAAGTTTGGCGGGATGTTCTGTCGTTTCCAATTAATGGAGTTCCAGTTAAGCCAATAATAATGGCGTTTCTGTCCGAATTGAAAAGGTTGGCTAAGAAACTACCAGTAGGGTTGTAACTGCGGTGTACTTCGTCCAAAAAATAAATTCGTTGGCTACTGATGTCGTAATCATTCGCTTTCAGTACATCGGTATCGTCTTTGAATTTCTGAATGTTTACAACCGTTATTTCTCTTTTGCCCGAAAGGTTGTGAATGGCTTGTCGGGTTCTGAAATTGCGAAGCAATTCATCTTTAGAATTTACAGTATGTACAATCAAACCACGGCTTGTAAATTCTCGTTTCGCCTGATTCATTAAATCAATACGGTCAACAATAAAATAAAACTTAGGAACAATTCCTTTTTGCTGAAAATAGTCTGTCAGGTATTTTACATTGTAATAAGCAAGTGCCGTTTTGCCGCTGCCTTGCGTATGCCAAATAATTCCTTTCTTAATTCCATCATTTAGTTTGCGTTCAATGGCTTTGGTTGCAAACAACTGCGGATAACGCATGATGTGTTTTTCCAAACCTTTTTCTTCGTTCACATACGCAATGCTGTATTTCAAAATCATTGCAAATCTGTCTTTGCTGAATAGCGAAGTAAGAATTCGATTTGTTGGTGAATTGGGTTCTTTGTTGGTAATAAATTCAGGCGAATGTTTAATGGCTGAAAGATTATTGTCTTTCAAAACCAAATTCTCTAAATTGTCATCTTCGAGTTTTAATAAAGTCGTTAAATCGAATTTTTCTTCCTCTCTAAAACAATTGAAGTTTGCAGAAGCATAGGAAGTAGAAGCGTAAAATGCACCTTGTATCGGTTCAATAGATTCAATGTCGTATTCCATGTTATTGGAAAACACAAGTACCTGAGAGATATTGATAAACTTGCGAAATTTCTTATTCTTGAATCGAACATTGATGCGGTCTCTTTCCTGCAAAACACCTTCTTGGTTATTGGGTTTCTTTACTTCCACAAATGCCAATGGCATTCCGTTTATCAGCAATGTAATATCAGGTCTGAATTCATCGTCACCGTTTTTGTAGGTGAGTTCAGTTACTACATGAAAGGAATTGTTGTTGAAATCCTTTAAGTCAATCAGTCTTGCCCCCGAAGTGGAAACAAGCATGTTGTAAAATGCTTCGCCCAAATCTTCATTGTCTAAAACTAAAGAAACATCTTCAAGCAATCTTTTAATGTCGCTTTGTTCCATTTCAGGATTGATGCGTTGAATGCTTTCCTCAAAAATGTCTGTGAAAATATTGGTGTCAATATTCCATTTAGCCTTTGATAGCGAAACATATTTGTAACCCAGTCTGCACAGATGCAGAATAGCAGGGATTTTTACTCTTGTATTTTCGTTAAAGGCCATTATTTAATTTCTCATATTTTCAAGGCTGTTAATATCGTCATTATTGTCGGTGCGGTGGCAAAAAAATGGCTCTTTTGGTTTTGCGAAGCGTTGGCTTGTGTGTCGGGCAAAACCAAATGTGCCATTTGTGCGGCTGGTAAAAAGAAATTTTAAAAAATGCGAAGGGTCGGCTTTTACTTGCTTTTCTGTCACTTGTCCCAAAAGCAAAACACGGTCAGTTTGAAAGTCTGTCCGCTTGGTCGATATGGTCTGTATGTCGAGTCCATTTTTAGTCATTTTCTTGTCGTGTCGTCTGTCTTTTTAGCATTGGTGGTAACGTTTTGCGGCTCCTTGCGCTGTGCGGGAATTGGGTGAATAATTTTCATTTTAGTTACAATTTAAAAGTAACTCAAATTTTCCAATGAAGCAAACTGCCCGCATAGCGCAAAACCGCTGTTACCGGCTGCCGTTATTTTTTGTCCGTGTTGTTGTTGTCTTTCTTTTTAGGTGTCAGTTCGTATCCTAAACTGTCAAGAATTGGTTTAGCATACTTTTGAACGATTGTATCGATATTAATAGAAGTGAGGACGTTTTTGTCATCGAAGTTACCTGTAGCTGTATCTCCGTCTGATAGTTTCGTCTGAGAACCATTAAAATTATCAATGTCGATGTGTTTAGTTCCAATCATGTCAGTGTTTCTAATTGTAAACGTAGCAGCGTCAGAAATGGATTGTTCTTTGTTGATTGTCAGTGTCGCATGAATAGTGTTGTCGGATAGATCAACTTTACTTACACTACCAATTTTATAACCATTTACTCTTACTTCGTCATTTAAATAGAGTCCGTCAACTTTGTCAAATTTTACATGAATGTCATATGTTTTATTATTGTTGCAAGAATAAGTCAACACAAAAAAAAGTAGCGTAATTGTCAAGTATATCTTATTTGTCATTGAGGTTGATTTATAGATAAAAAGCATATTTTTTAGTCATGTCCGTTTTCGTCAAACACGGTTGCCGGTAACGTTTTTCGGCTTGGCGATGTGGCGGATTTTTAGCACAAAAGTTCAATAGAATTCCTAATGTTGAACCTTGCACAAATGTTTGATAGAAGCACTTCAGCCGCCATATTGCCAAACCGATGTTGTAGGCAGTTTTTATTTGTTCGTCAGCCAAAAGTAGATTGCAAGACCAAGCATTAAAATAGTCTTAATGTTGCACCAAGTCAGTTTAAATTTTGGTGTTACTCGTTTGCAGGTTTCTGTTTTGCAGTCCATAATTTTATTATTTTGTTGCACAGGATTTGTCGGCACAATATGCGTTTCCGACTGTTTTTGAAACAGCCATTCCAAAAATAATGTGTCCCATTAAACTTCCTATCATTGTCAGCATCATAGAACCTTCCATTTTTGGCATTGGCATCATTGCTCCCATAATACCCATCATTATTTGAGCAACTACAAAAGCAATTATTCCAAAAACTGCACCTTTAAGATAGACATTGCTGATTTTCCATTTGAAAATACATAAGTAAGTGTAAACAAATGCAAACATTATTCCTATCATAAAGTGCATTATCCAACCTACAAAAACTGGCATTCCTAACATACCTGAAAGCATTTCTGGTGGCGACATTTTTGGCATTCCCATCATCGGGGTAACCATCATCACTACGGTCATTATGGCTGTGCCAATAATTCCCGCTAAAATTGATTTTTGAATTTTATCGTTCATAATTTTGAGTTTAGTTTTTAGTAAATTTTTGTCCTAATTCTATGAGTTGGTTTGGCTTATGAAAACCACCTGTTTGTCCTACCACTTTTCCGTTTCCGTCTATGAAAAGCAATGATGGAAAACTGCGTAAACCATATTTTTGCATTAACATTGCTCCATCTCCTTTTTCTCCGTCAAAGGCAACATTTACAAAATTTTGATTGTAAAATGTTCCAACTTCTGAACTTGAAAAAGTATTCTTTTTCAGTTGTTTACAAGGTCCGCACCAAGTGGCGTAAATGTCCAAGAAAATTAATTTATTTTCTTTTTTTGCAATTTGCAAGGCTTCTTCCCAAGTTCCGTTATGAAACTGAATACCTTCTTTTGTGTCGGCTTTGAAATCCACTTTTGGATTTGTAAAGGCATAAACAGCCACCAATACAATGGCTGAAAATGCTATGAATAGTATGTTTTTCATTATTTCATTCTGTTTAATTCCATATGAATGTTAATGTCCACTTCATCGCCTACAACCATTGTAGCAGCCCAGTCGCCTGTTCCTACACCATAATCATTTCTATTGATTTTAAGGTTTGTTGTTAGTCCTAAAATAACTGTTCCTTTCATCATTGGGTGTTCCATTTCGCCTGTAACTTTAAAAGGCAAAACAATGTCTTTGGTTTTGTCTTTGATTGTGAGTTTACCATAAACCAAATATTCTTTTTCTGATTTCTTTTCAATTTTGGTTGATTTAAATGTCATATTTGGAAATGCTTTTGCGTTGAAAAAGTCTGCTGATTGCAAATGCTTGTCTCTTTTGCCATCGTTTGTATTTACACTTTTTACAGCAATAGTAAAGTCTGCTTTACTTCCTTTTAAATTGGCTGGGTCAAAGTTGAAGTTGCCGTCAAAAGTTGAGAACTTGCCTGTTACGGCTGAAAAGAAGTGATTGACCGAGAAATTGACAGAAGTATGCGACTTGTCTAATTTCCACATTGTAGCGTTTTGTGCGTTTGCTGTGAACGCAACCATTACAGTTAATAAAACTGCAAATCCGAATTTTTTGATTGTTGAAACCATTGTATATAAATTTTTAAATTATAGTTGCCATTATTGACGAACTATACCTTTATACCAATGATTTGAATTAATCACCCGTGAAATGAAAAAAGTTTTAAATTATTTTTTACAACAGACGTTTTTTTCTTGAATGGAAGGACAAGCAACACTTCCAAAACTACAATAAACACAGCAGTCGCCTGCATTTGGGCGTAAAACTTCTTTACAATTTTCGCATTGATAAAAAAACTGACAAGCATCAGTTGGCATTTCTTCTTCTTTTTTATGCCCACATTTTGGACAAGTGAGGATTGATTTTAATACAATTTCCATTTTTTTATTTTTTGTTTGTTACAGAATATCCTGTTGAGTTTATTGCCTTTTCAATTTCAGGAATATTAGTTTTTGAGTTATCAAATTCTACGATTGCGTTTCCGTTTTCGTAAGAAGATTTTGAACTTATTATTCCTGTTAATTTATTTACTTCGTGATTTACGTGTTCGCCACAACTTGCACAAGTCATTCCGCTAATTGTAAATTCTACTTTTTGAATATTAGATTTGTCCACCACTATGATTTGCTTTTCTGTCTTTGGGTAGAAAACGCTTGAATAGTAGGGAAAGGCAAGCATTACGATTGCAAATACTGTTACTATTCCTAAAAACATTTTTGACTGAATGAATTTTGGTTTTTCTTCTGTTTCACAATTGCAGTCAATTTGCTTTTTAGGTTTCAACTTTTGATACCACGCAAAACCAAGAACCAAAATTGTCAAACCAATAAAATATGGTCGGAAAGGTTCAAACCAAGAAAAAGTTAAGGCAAGTCCACTTGTTCCTGCAATAACAGCTAAAACAGGTGTAATACAACAAAGCGAAGCCGAAATTGCTGTTAAAATACCTGCACCAATTAATTTTTTATTTATTTCCATAAAGCGTTTTGCTTTTTAATACCAAAAAAGTTAGTAAATCACCTAGGCTTGTTATCTTTTTCATCTTCTTCTTTCACTTTTCGGATTTGTTCAATGCATTTATGTTTCTGATTTTGAGCATTATGCTTGGTTGAATAGCCATATTCTTGTTGGATTTGCTCAATGGCTTTTTCTTTAAAAAATATGTCGTGGATAAGTCCTTTGCAATGGTCAGTTATTTTGTGCATATAGTTTTGCAACTTATCCCAATAGTTTTTCTCTTGTTCTATAGCAAGATTTATTTCTTCGTAAAATTTGTTGTCGTGAATGTCTGTAAATTCTGTTTCTCGGTAAGCAGTTCTTAATCTTTTGAGCCAAAGATTTTTGGAAATTGCCATAATATAGGTTTTGATAGAAGCAGTAAGTTGAAAATCGTCTTGGCGAAGTTTTTCTAAAAGCACCAACATCGTGTCTTGAAAAATATCTTCAGCATCGTCTGTCCGTCCGTTGTTGTTTGTTATAAAACGGTTTACCATTCCGAAATACTCTTTGTAAAGTTGTCCGAAAGCGTTGTTATTTTCTCCTTTTAGGTCGTCTATTATTTCTGTTGTCATTTAGTCATTTTACTGTCTGTTTGTTATTGGTACGCTGTCTCGGTAAAATTGCCTACAACTTCTTATATGTACACCAAAAGTAAACAAAGTCAACTGTTTTTGTAAGCTATGTACACTTTTAGTATGGTATATTTTTTTTACAAATCGTCAAATGGACTTCGAATGCCTTGTATTTTTTTCTGGCTGACATGGGTATAGATCTCTGTGGTTCTGCTACTTTTATGACCTAGCAATTCTTGTATATAACGAAGGTCTGTTCCACTTTCTAGAAGATGTGTCGCGTAGCTGTGCCTAAGCCAGTGGAGACTTACTGCCTTTTGATTTCCGGTTTCCATAAGAGCATTCTTTAGTACCTTGGCAAGACTGGTCTCGCTGTATTTTCCTCCATTTTGTCCTTCAAAAAGGTAATGCTGTGGCCTATAGGATTTTATATATTCCTCCAGCTGACCCTGCAATTTCTGGCTTAATGGTACCACCCTGTCTTTATTTCCTTTGGATTGCCGAATAAGCAACAACTTACGTTCGAACATTATATCCGTTAATCTAAGTTCCAGTAACTCACTCCGTCTTAATCCACATGCGTAAATGAGACTCAGCATTACTCTGTGTTTAAGGTTTTTTAAACTGTCGAGAATCTGCCTGACTTCTTCTTTGCTGAGTACGTTAGGTAATTTAAAGGAACGTCTGGGACGATGTATTTCCTCCAGATCTATTAACTTGTTTTCTTCCACCCGAAAAAACAATTTTAATGCGTTGACTACTTGATTCTGATAGGAAGAAGAATAAGCCTTGTAAAGAATGTAATCGTTATTAAACCTTATGATGTCCTCCAGGACGATCTCATTGATAGGTTTTCCTTTCATGAATTTTAGAAAAACACCTATTGCGTCGAGATAAGTCTTCTGAGTATTTTTACTGTACCTTTTGCTCTTAAGCCATGCCGAAAATCTTTCCAAAGGAAGGTCATACGCATGTCGAAACCTCTGTTGCTCCTTAACTTGATTTAATTTTCTTCTAAGTTCACTTTCGTCCAGCCTGGCGTTTTTTCCAAAACTATTTCTGAGTTCCATAAGCAAGCCTTTTCTGGGAGGAACTTTCCATACACGATGATCAGGATCCCATCGTACACCTTGGATTTTCTTAACTGCTGCAATCAAAATTGGATCATACGGAACACGGATGGTGAGCAGCTCCACTCCCTCTTGCTCCGCTAAGTCTAATAAAATGGTTTCCATTTGGTAGGTGTTTTATAGTGTTCTTAAAAATATTCATTCGTACTATTTTGCTCAATAAGATATTTGCAGTGCTTACTAATTCCTGTTTCGCCCTAATATTCCATCCATTAGAAGCTAACTTTATTTTACGGCTTCGCCGTCCTCACTCACATATCCGCAAGCAAGGCATGGAAGTTGATTCTTATATTGCGTTCGTTCAGTTCAACTGTAATTGATCAGTAGGTATTTCTACCAAAAAAAACATGGATAGATTTTCGAGTTTTAACTGAACGAATTTTTTGCCGATGAGATCCACCAGTGTTCCGGTATTCCCGGCCAATAAACCGGCTTTTATTTTGACCTGCTTTCCTTTTAACCCTCGGATGGCCTGCAAGGAATTCTGAATAATCATGGACCCTCCCTTCCGGATCATATCAAGCTCTTCTTCCCTTATAATGGCATCCTGGTTTTCATGGCGCACATAATGCAATACACCTTTGGCCTGAAAAACGGCCTGCCGGTTCTTGTCTTCATTGCACACAAATAAATAAGAAGGAAATGCAGGCACAGTCAATTTCTTCATCCGATCCGACCATTGGCGCATGACTTGGACCTTGGGTAAATAGTGTTCTATCCCCAGTCGGGCAAGTTGCTGCTCTACTTTAAATTCATATCTGCCTTGAATATATAGGACCTTCCAGCTTGGCATCCGTCTAGGGTTAGTTGCCGTGCTAAATTAGAAATAATTTAGAATAGGTCAGGTAAATTTTAAGGGAATAAGGGAGAAATTAGAGAATTAGAAAATTTGAAAATTAGCTAATGGATGACTGAACGATCTCTGCGACAGCAGAGTATCGTGCGACAGCACGATAAGTGAGTATCCATGTAATTGAAAAAAGGTTTAGCTTTAGTTAAGTGGTCCAAAGGCCACAATTTAAATTAAATAACTAAAAACTAAACCTTATGACAAAAGTATTACAAAAGGCTGGATTTGTAGGAGAAACCATTTACGTTGGCATAGATGTCCATTTGAAGAGTTGGAATGTTTCACTTTATTATGGGAGCCAATACCTGCGAAGTTTTCATCAATCACCTCATCCAGATATTTTAGTTTCATTTTTACAGCGTGAATTTCCTGGAGCAAATTTCAGTTGTGCCTATGAAGCTGGTTTTAGCGGTTATTGGATAAAGAGAGCATTTGATAGACAAGGTGTAAGCTGCATTGTTGTTAATCCAGCAGACATACCCCAGACCGACAAAGGAAATAAATCAAAAACAGATAGAAACGATTCTAAACGTATTGGATCTTCACTTCAAGCAGGAATGTTGTGTCCGATCTACATCCCATCGCAAGAGACAGAAGCTGATCGTCAACTAGTTCGGACCAATGAAAAATTAACACGAGACCTGACCAGATCAAAAAATAGAATCAAAGGAATGCTATATCAAGTAGGTATAGAGATTCCCGAACGGTTTGGAAGCGGAAATTGGAGCAATATATTCATAAACTGGTTAAAAGACCTACCTATCTCATTTGGAACATTACGAACTGCTTTAAACCATCAAATAAAAATGATGGAAAATATAAGGGTAGAAAAAAACCTGGTACTTAAAGATATTCGCAAACTAGCAGTTAGTGAAAAGTATGCCCCCATTGCTTCTAGATTAAAAACGGTACCTGGTGTGGGCACAATAACTGCCATTACTTTAATAACGGAAATAGAAGACATGAATCGCTTCAAGAGTTTCGAAAAACTAAATGCATTCGTTGGTTTTTATCCCTCGGAGTTTTCCAGTGGGGAACATATTCGTACAGGACATATAATAAGTAGACATCATAAGCGATTGCGTAGCTTAATCCTAGAAGCCGCCTGGATAGGAATAAGACGTGATCCTGCTATGACCCAATATTATAATAATACAAAACTAAAAGTAGGAGGTAAAAGAGCTATCATTAAAGTTTCACGAAAACTATTAAATCGTATAAGGTCAATTTGGTTAAATAAAATAGATTATGAAATCGGAATATTGAAATAAATAAAATTATACTCTTTTCTTACTATATAAATTAAAAACGAGCAAAAGTTGAATAGACCACTTCCGCGTTCCTTGTATCCAAAATACTATAAGTGAGTGTGTGGCTATCAATTATACTTTGCTATATTGATAAATACTTGTGGCAACTAAAAATTGACCACCGATAGGAGGATATATAAGTAAAGAAAAGTTGTATATTTGAAAGAGCAAAAAATCTTGCGAAGGTAGGGTGGTTAATTCCACTCTGCTTTCAAAAGAAATTGGTTTAAGGGCCTCATGACTTAGTTCGGCAGAAATTCAATTCATAGGAAGGAACCGCGAAAGCGGCTAGTAGGGGAATTAGAGATGACTGAACGATTTCCGCAAAGCGGAATGAAGCATGACAGTGCTTCACGTGAAGGAACCCTGCCTGACTGCGTCGGCAGGCAGGCGCGAAAGCGGCTAACGAGAAAATTAGAGAATTTGAAAATTTGAAAATTAGTTGATGGATTGACTGAATGATCTCTGCAACAGTGCAATATGTGAGGGACTTGTCCGACCACTGGCGGAAGAACGAAAGCTGAAATTTTTTGACTTGGAATAGAAATTCTAATGCATAAAATGGGTTACATCCGTTTTGGCGTTAAAAAATGAAAACAGCCTTGATTTTTTTTGGTTCTTTTTTGTATTAAGACAAAAAAGAACAATGCCAATAGGACCGCAAAACTGGCTTCACCCCATTTTTTTTTAACCTGACCCAAAATAGATTCTAATACCTCATCACATAGTTTTCGAAGGAGACATTCAGATCGGCCTTTTTCATTTTAGCTAAAACGGATTTACAAAGCGTTAAAAACAAAATACTGTTTGAGCTCGCTTGCGGATAAGCTAATGAATTTATAAGATTAAGGCCTGTCGCTATGAATGCTGCTCAAGGCGAGTTTATTTTGTTTAGCTTTTTAGATCAGTTTTAGCGTTAAAAAATGAAAACAGCCTTGATTTTTTTTTGGTTCTTTTTGTATTAAGACAAAAAGAACAATGCCAATAAGACCGCAAAACTGGCTTCACCCCATTTTTTTTTAACCTGACCCAAAATAGATTTTAATACCTCATCATTTAATTATTGAATGAGAAATTCAGATTGGTCTTTTTCATTTTAACTAAAATGGATTTACAAAGCGTTAAAAACAAAATACTGTTTGAGCTCGCTTGCGGATAAGCTAATGAATTTATAAGATTAAGGCCTGTCGCTATGAATGCTGCTCAAGGCGAGTTTATTTTGTTTAGCTTTTTAGATCAGTTTTAGCGTTAAAAAATGAAAACAGCCTTGATTTTTTTTGGTTCTTTTTTGTATTAAGACAAAAAAGAACAATGCCAATAAGACCGCAAAACTGGCTTCACCCCATTTTTTTTAACCTGACCCAAAATAGATTTTAATACCTCATCACATAGTTTTCGAAGGAGACATTCAGATCGGCCTTTTTCATTTTAGCTAAAACGGATTTACAAAGCGTTAAAAACAAAATACTGTTTGAGCTCGCTTGCGGATAAGCTAATGAATTTATAAGATTAAGGCCTGTCGCTATGAATGCTGCTCAAGGCGAGTTTATTTTGTTTAGCTTTTTAGATCAGTTTTAGCGTTAAAAAATGAAAACAGCCTTGATTTTTTTTGGTTCTTTTTTGTATTAAGACAAAAAAGAACAATGCCAATAAGACCGCAAAACTGGCTTCACCCCATTTTTTTTAACCTGACCCAAAATAGATTTTAATACCTCATCATTTAATTATTGAATGAGAAATTCAGATTGGTCTTTTTCATTTTAACTAAAATGGATTTAAAAAACGTTAAGAAATGAAATTACCCCTCCTACTACTCAAGATCAAACACCAGGGCAATATATTATGTATTTTCAGTTATTTTACCTTGAAATAAAAATTCTATTAATAAAATTGGATTAAATAAGTCATACTGAAAATTTAATAATAAACAATGTCGATATTTGCCTCGGATCATAATAAAATAGACTAATGTTTTCAAAAGCCTGTGAATATGCCATTCGTTCTTCCATATACATTGCATCGCAATCTATACTGGGACATCGTGTAAATCTGCAAGAGGTTGCTAAAAAAATTGAATCGCCGGAGGCCTTTACTTCCAAAATTTTGCAAAAATTAGTTAAGTATAAAATCATTAAATCTGTAAAGGGTCCCGGCGGAGGTTTCGAAGTAGAGATAAATCAGATGGCTAAAATAAAACTGATCCGGATTGTTCAGGCTATCGATGGTGATGTACTCAACCGATGCAGTCTTGGATTAGACGAATGTTCTGATCATCAACCCTGCCCTTTTCACCACAAGTATAAGCCAATAAAAAACAGGCTACTGGATGTATTCGGAAAAACCAGTCTTCATGATCTGATTAAAGGGTTAAAGAATGGTGAAACCTATCTAAAACTATAAGAAAAAGTGCCACCTGCCTAAGCAGATGACACTATTAAGACGTTTCTATTTCAAAAAACTTATTCCTGCATCTTATAAAAATTAAAATACCATTTCTTCTTCCGAAACGACTTCATGTTTATTTATGGATACTGGTTGAGGATCCATTTCCTCAATGGATCTGGCCTTAGACTTTAATGATTTTACCCGGGAAACTATGAACCATGTCAAAGGAATGACACCACCGGCAAAAAAAACAGTTGCCCCAATTCCACGCAACCAGGTTAAAGAATTGAAAACTCCATAATCTACAAATTCTGAAGACCGTCCAAACCACAATCCTCTTTCTACAACTGCTTTAAACTGTATAGATCCTGCCGGAAATAAATCCAATACAACCATTAACATCAGTCCAACATTGATTGACCAGAAAGAGAACGTAACTACTTTTGTGTTCCAATTTTTATCCTTGATCAACAACCTCGAAGCAAAAAGCAGCGCTGCAATAGAAATATTTCCATAAACGCCCATTAATGCGGCATGGGCGTGATTAACGGTCAGATATGTTCCATGCTCGAAATAATTCATGATGGGCAAATTGATGATAATGCCCAAAACTCCGGCACCAAAAAAATTCCAAAAGTTGACCGCAATTAAAAATAAGAACACTTCAGGAAATCCAAAATTGCCTAACTGTTTATGTTCTACATCACCAACAGCAAATTTTGGCATGTTCTTAAAGCGCCATGCCTCTACGGTCAGTAATATCAGTGGCACAAATTGTAAAGTAGAGAACACACTACCCAATGCCATGGTCGCAACAGGTTTAGCATTCCAATAAAAATTATGGGAGATGCCAAGTAGCCCAGTACCTAAAAATAATACAGTTGCAAAATAAACAACTCGGATGGCCGCCTGTCTGCTTACTAAACCCATCAATACCATCAGATAGGAAACGATAACCGTAATGAAAACTTCAAAAAAAGCCTCCACCCACATATGAATCACCATCCATCGCCAAAAATCGGCAATCACGAAATTAGTCTCCGGTTTCGCAACAAATCCGGACAGAAACAACAATGGAATGCCAATAACAGAATACAAAATCCAGTTTGGTAGATTCCATGCCTGTCCTTTAATAAGCGCAGGCTTAATGCCACGATATACAACAGTGCCCCATAAAATAAATATTCCCATCAGCAATACCTGGTAAACTTTCCCAAAGTCTACAAACTCCCATCCCTGATGACCTAACCAATACCACCACTTACCCATTAATCCCAAGGGACCCATTACCATGCCGGTTAACGAACCTCCAACAAGAAGAAACAACAAAACAAATAAGGTATTTACCAAAACCAATTGACCTTTTACTTCCTTTTTAGAAAGTATCGGCAATATAAAAATGGAGGAGGCAATCCAACAGGTAGAAATCCAATATAGGGAAAGCATTAAATGCCAACTTCTGGATATGGTTACAGGGACATCATCAGAAATATTTATGCCTATGTAACTTAACCAGTTGATAAAATCATTAATCGTGATGAGCCCGCTGGAAACCTGCAGAAAAAATAGCAGTATGGCTACAAAGAAAAATTTAAAACTCGCCCTTTGTGTTGGAGTTGGAGAAAATCTGGCGACTCGCTCCATTGAAAATAAATCTTTTGTGGATGGTTTAAAAAATTTATTAGGTAACTGATTGTATTGTCCTATGAAATAAAGCACTATTCCGCACATTAATACAAAAGCCAATAATCCTAACACACTCCAAAGTATTACAGGAGAAGTAGGGGTGTTCCCTGACCCCGGATCATAGGGCCAATTGTGTGTGTAACTATAAGTGGTTCCTGGGCGTTCCGTAACACATACCCAGGCGCCCCAAAAAAAGAAAGAACTTAAATCCTTTAGTTCTTTATCGTCTGTAATATAATTTGAAGGCGGAAAACCTTTCTCCGTTTTTCCTCCCTTGTAAATACCCAAATAATAATTTTGCAATTGTGCATGAGCGTAATTCTGTGCCGGGGTAAGCGCAACCATATCACGTACTTTATCATATCGATTCTCCTTTAGTTCCTGCTTGATGCGCTCTTCGATTTGCTTCACCATAAATTCATCAGGAGCACTTCCCTTTTCAGCAGTAAATTCTTTAGCATAAAAGTCTGCCATAAAAACCGACATTTTGTGGAGTGCCTCTGCCGTAAAATCCGGACCTCGCTGTGCTCCATCACCAAAAAAACTTCCATACTCCATTAGTGCATACTTGTGAAACACCTCTTGTCCATGCTCAAGAGTTTTCTTATCTATCACAACATTCCCCTTATCGTCAGTAAAACCAGACATTGGCGGAGCATCAATATAGGTCTGATACCCAATCATACCAACACCCAATATGCTGATGATTAAAATAAAAGTTAAAGGTCCCCACCAGTTTTTTGTATTCATTATATAACTGATGCTCTTCGAAGAAGTATTTTGATTTTCCATATCAACTAATTAAATTTTATAATCAATAAACTTTGATCCATAACCATATCTGCTCGAATGGAACATGCAGACCCATCCAAGTAAAATGAAAATTAAAAGCCTCACTTTAACTTTTAAACGCTCCTCCGAAAAGTTCATTTCGGCATACCAAACACCTCCCGATGTAATAAATAATTACACCCTCAAATAATCTGATATTTTCTATTTATATACTTAGACTAACTATTAATTGTATTTCGGACAAATATATCCGTTATTATGTTGAAGTCCAAATATTTTATGTTTTTTTTTCAAAATTTTAATTACTTTTTAATTAATGTCGGATCCCAGAATAATTATCGAATATTTATCAGCTCCCTAATTATTCAATAAATCACCCAATATATTTTGATGTGAATTCACGAAAAGAAAAATTAATATTAGAACAAAAAAGGCTTTAAAATGGCATTCAAACCAACCTTAAGTTGTCAAGATGAATATTCAATTGTATCAATTTAATGAAATTATCCATAAATTTTCTCAACATCATAAGATAAACCAAGATTAGAAAACTTGCACTTTCTAATAAACCAGCTTGGTCAAATATTTAATTTTACACTTAACCTGACGTAATTCATTTTTAACATGTTAAGATTCCAGATGGTAACTTTTGAATAAAAATATTTTAAATCTTTGCCAGCAATAATGGTAGAGAAACCCGAACCTAAATTGTGTTTTCCTTATGCATATCATCCTTACCCCCTTCATATCCGCTAGAATACTCGCTAATTGCCAAATATAAATTAAGTAATCCATGATTTCTTACTCAATTTCCATATTTTTGCTTTAAAATCAGGCAAATGGACTACAATCATAGGGAAATAGAAAAAAAATGGAAACAATACTGGCAGAACAATCAAGTTTACAAAGTAGAAGATAATTTTTCAAAACCTAAGTATTACGTACTGGATATGTTTCCCTATCCTTCAGGGGCCGGTCTACATGTTGGCCATCCATTGGGATATATTGCCTCCGATATTGTAGCAAGACATAAAAAGATGAGTGGTTACAATGTATTACATCCAATGGGATTTGATGCATTTGGTTTGCCCGCCGAGCAATATGCCATTCAGACAGGAGTGCATCCTTCTAAATCCACCATGGATAACATCCAAAGATATCGCGACCAACTTTCAAATATAGGTCTGAACTACGACTGGAGCCGTGAGGTCATAACCTGTGATCCTACCTACTATCGTTGGACGCAATGGATATTCTTAAAGCTATTTAATCATTACTTCAACATAACCCTTAAAAGTGCAAGACCGATTGACGAATTAATTAGTCATTTCGAAACCAACGGATCTGTTGACGCGCAGGCATTTGGATTAGAAGATATAAATTTTACTGCAGATGAATGGCATACCATGTCATCGATTAAAAAATCCAATATCCTGATGAACTATCGTCTGGCATATAGAAAAGAAAGTTTTGTAAATTGGTGTGAAGGCTTGGGTACCGTACTAGCCAATGACGAAATAAAAGACGGTGTTTCAGAAAGAGGTGGATTTCCTGTAGAGAAAAAACCAATGATGCAATGGGCATTACGTATCTCTGCTTACGCCGAAAGATTGTTGAATGATCTGGACAATCTGGAATGGTCTGAAGCCTTAAAAACCATGCAAAAAAATTGGATTGGAAGATCTACCGGAGCTCAGATAAATTTTAGAATAAAAGACAGCAATCAAAGTTTAGAGATTTTCACCACCAGACCCGACACAATTTTTGGAGTGAGTTTTATGGTTATTGCTCCTGAACATGAGATGGTAAATGAACTTACCACCGACCCCCATAAACAAGTGGTAGGAGAATACCTGGAGTATGTCAATAAAAGAACAGATCGAGAAAGACTTGCAGACACAAAAACCGTAACCGGGGTTTTCACCGGATCCTATGCCATCCATCCGATTTCAGGAGAGAATATACCTATCTGGATATCCGAATATGTTCTCATAGAATACGGCACGGGAGCAATAATGGCAGTACCGGGTCATGATTTAAGAGACCAGGCATTTGCATTGAAATTTAACCTTCCTATAGTCACTGTAGTGGATCAGTCTTCTTTTCCAAATGCCGGACTGGAAGAAAAAAATGGGTATATGATAAATTCAGGTATACTCAATGGCCTATCCGTAAAAGATGCCATCCACAAAATCATCGGTGAAATAGTAAGTCGCCAAATAGGCAAAGAAAAGGTGCAATACAGAATGCGCGATGCAAACTTCAGCCGTCAAAGGTATTGGGGGGAGCCATTCCCAGTCTTCTATGACCATGAAGGGGTATGCCATCCAATGGAAGAATCAGAATTACCTCTCACACTTCCCCAAATTGACCAAATCAGCGCGAGTTCCGGTGGCAAATCACCTTTAGCCGCTGCAGGCGAATGGGTCAATTTTGAAGAAGGCAAAACAAGAGAAACGGATACCATGCCCGGTTACGCCGGCTCGAGCTGGTATTTCCTCAGATACATGGACGCTAAGAATAACACTGAATTTGCCTCTAAAGAAAACATGGCCTACTGGAAAGATGTAGATCTTTATATTGGAGGAACTGAGCATGCAGTAGGCCATCTGATGTATGCGCGTTTTTGGCATAAATTTTTGAACGATCTTGGATATGTACCCACTACTGAACCCTTTAAAAAATTAGTTAATCAGGGTATGATACAAGGAATGATTGAAAGCATTTGCCTGGTCAAGGAAAGTCAACCGCCACACTTTATTTCAAACGACATATCTCAAAAGTATTCTTCTGATGCAATTGCTCACATTCCGGTACATAAAGATTTTGTAATTAACTACGGAACAAGTGAGGCACATTTAAATTTGGATGGCATACAAAAGTTTTTGGAATGGAGATCCGATCATTCCAGTGCAATTTTTGAAAATGAAAATTCAGTGGGAGACATTAATGCTTTACCAAAAGACTTTAAAATAAAAACGAA
Organism: Candidatus Vicinibacter proximus; assembly: GCA_016713905.1. Lineage (NCBI taxonomy): Bacteria > Pseudomonadati > Bacteroidota > Saprospiria > Saprospirales > Saprospiraceae > Candidatus Vicinibacter > Candidatus Vicinibacter proximus. The sequence continues at coordinate 1,586,604 of JADJOE010000001.1, read as the reverse complement.
AACGGAAGTTGGTAAAATGTCCAAACGATACCACAATGTGGTAAACCCGGATGATGTAGTGGAAGAGTATGGGGCAGATTGTTTTAGAATGTATGAAATGTTTCTGGGTCCGATTGAAGATTCTAAACCATGGGATACAAAAGGAATCAGTGGAGTTGCAGGCTTTCTTAAAAAATATTACCAGTTATTTTATGGGGATAAAAACCAGTTCAAACTTTCAGACGAAACTCCAACTTCCGAGGAATTGAAAATACTGCATACTTGCATCCGGAAAGTAAATAACGACGTTCAGGTGCTTTCATTCAATACTTCTGTTAGTGCTTTTATGATTTGTGTGAATGAATTACGAAAATTAAATTGCAATAAAAAAGATATTCTATTGCCGCTAAATAATCTTCTTGCGCCATTCGCACCTTTCATAACAGAAGAAATTTATTTTGCCTCCGGTGGCCATGGTTCTGTTCACCAACAGGATATGCCCGTACATAATGAAGCTTTTCTTACTTCGGATGAAATAAACTACCCGGTGAGTATAAATGGTAAAAAACGATGTGAATGGCCTGTAAGTAAATCGAAACCAGAATCAGAACTCATGCAGGAAGTTCTATTGCTGGATGAAATAAAAAAGTGGGTCGAAGGTCAGTCAATCAAAAAAATCATAATTGTACCTGGCAGAATGATAAATATAGTTTTATAATTTGGAATAACATTCTTCAAAAATATTTGCGGTAATCTCAAAAAATTAAAACAACTTTTGCATCAGATCTTTTGACCGGGAGAATTTTGTAATTTGGTTTTTGTCCAACTTAACCATTAATTCTCCAGGCCATTCTTGCACTGAGGTTCCTTGGTGCTTCCATCAATCCGGGCCTGAAGGTATAAGATTCATTGAAGGCATTGTTCAGATTAAGCTGGAGTTCATATTTTTCAAATTGATAACCTATTCTGAAATCATATATCCGGTAACCATAATTATGCTTTTTTCTAAATTCTTTTACGCCCGGAATAAATACATCCACTTCAAACAACCAATCCACTGCCGCCACATGACTTGCATAGTTGAAATTTAGTCCTGCAAAAAATTTCTTAAACTGGTATTCAACATCCCATCTAAATAAATGCTTGGAGCGGTACTTCAGCACATTTTCGGTGGATGTAGAACTTGCAGCATTTCGTTGGGCTTGAGTTGCCTTATCCAATGCATTTATGGCAACGTCCTTGCCGGTGATATCCCATTCTCTAAACTTTGGATCAATATAGGTATACCCTCCTGCAATTTGAATTTTTTGATCTCCAAAATCAATGACGCCTTGGGTGCCAATTTCAAATCCTTTAATACGGGTGTCCCCAACATTTTGGGATTGAAATAAAAATCTGAAATCTTTAAACAATAATGAAAATTCCATCATGTTCTGATACCTGGAAAGAAATCCGGACAAGTCTACCATACCTTTGAATCTACCAATGATTAAACCTTGTTTGACTCCAATCTCATAAGAATCTCCATACTCTGATTTTAGATCAGGATTTGGTGTGACCATGACACCTCCGGCGTTTGTAGTGATGTATTTCTCTGCTATCGTAGGGAAGCGAAATCCTTGCCCCCAACTGGCTCTTAAATAAGTGGCAGCCATAAGTCTGTAATTGGCACCCAAACGAAATACAGGACGTTGATCTACGGATGGATTTTTAATTATTTTTCCGGAAATTGAGTTAGGCCCTGTCAGGCTAAAATACTCATATCTTACACCTGCACTGAGATTTAGTCTTTCGAATAATTTTTGCTCAAATTGTACATAGGATGCCAGATTAAAACTATTAAAAACAGTATCGGAATAAAGCTTTGCATTGATGTACGATGAACTCCCCACAATTCCTGCATTAAAACTCATACCAAGCGATTCAAAAGTTTTTTGAATCTGATACTCGGCATACAAATTCTCACTTTTATTGGATTGGTTATTGTCCACATTATTGTCCACGTGCAACCACCTGGTCATGAGCTTGTGTTTATAATTTTTTGCTGTAAAATATTGAATTGAAGGATCCAGAGAAAATCTCAACTTTTTAGAATTGCTGTATGAGGTAGTGTCTCCGGAATAGGATCCTTCAGCATTCCAGTAAAAAAAACTGGAACTACTTCCGGTATTCACATTAAGTCCCATAGTAGCTATTAATCTTTCACTAAAATGCTGTGTCACGATTCCATTAATACGGAAATTCTGACTGTTATTACCCTCATTGAATCCTGTTTTATTGCCATAATACCCTCCAAGGACCAGATCAGTAGATTGGAATTTTTGCCGGTGCACAAAAGTGCTGATAAATTCACCTGGCTGTATGTTGTTACCTTTTCCCCACCATTGATTTCCGGGTTTTGGTGTCAGAAATAATCTTGGGATTATACTGATCCTTGTGAATGGTTCCGTGGAAGGCTTGATGTTACGGAAATGAATGATGCCGTTCATGGCAGCAGAACCATATAATGCGGATGCCGCTCCCTTTACTATCTCAATTTGTCCAACATTCTCCAATGGTAAATCATCCCAATTGGGAAATCCGGCATCGGGTTGTAGAATAGGAAGGTCATCCATTATTAACATCACTCGGCTTCCTGCACCATAGCTATAACCGGACCCTCCTCTAATGTTAGCTTGCCCATCTAAAATTTGAACGCCTGGTACTCGATCTAAAACTTGCTGAACAGAAGTCGAGGTTAAACGCTCAGGGTATTCAGGCTTGATCAGCTCCATGGATATTGGCGATTCACTGATGGGTCTTTCAAATCTGGAGGAACTGATAACCGCAGTTTGCAACAACACATTTTCTTCTTCCATCAAAATATCTAATGGCCCACGTTCAACATCTGCCTGTACCAATTTAATCTCTAAATTCTTATAACCCAGATAGCTAAAATTCAATTGTTTAGTGCCACTTTGGTCCATGGTAATTTGAAAATAACCATTTTCATCGGTAACACTGCCGGACGTTCCAGCCCTTACAATTACGCCCTGAAGTGGGTGCTTGGTCCTACCGTCCTTTACCTTCCCTTCTATCTTCTCCTGTGCTTGCAATATGGACGAGGTCTCAAAAAAATGAAAGACAAGGCCCAAAATTGTAAAAATCCTAAAGATTTCCCTTCGACTAATATTGAATATCTGTAACTTGCCCATCAAATTAAATTGGATTATGAAACAATTATACTGCTTTTTTATACTTTTCCTTGCTTTGCAAAACGGATTTTCTCAGGCATGTCTGCCTGACAGCACCGTAAAAGATTCTGCTGTAGGTGTTTACCCTAAACCTATTTCGCCCACAAACCCTAATGGTGGAATCAATAAACCCGCCTGCATCAACAAACCCTTCGAATTTAACCTGACAGTCAAAATCTCTGACACGGTTACCATTCCGGGTGTGCCTATACCTGTAAACCTGAATTTTGCTAAAATTCCGACTAAAGATGCAATCTCCGGTTTACCAAAAGGAATCGGTTATGAGTGTAATCCACCGGACTGTATTTTTCCGAAAAACTCCATTGGATGTTTAATCTTAAAGGGTACACCAACTTCTGATAATACACCCGGCATTTACCGCCCGGTGATCAAGATTACCTTGTCTACCCTATTCGGCAATTTCGATTTGGAATATCCCGGCCAATTTTTTCCCGGTGAATATCTCCTGACTTTATTGGATGAGAAATGTAATGTATCTACCAGAAATCCACTTGAATTTAAAAATCTTTGGTATCCTGCCATATCCTCTGGAATGATATTAAATCCAATGCATCAATCCGGAAAAATTGAATTATTAAATTCTTTTGGCCAAAAAGTTTGGGATACCAAATCCTTTTCTGGTCAGCAATTTGATTTTCCAACTAATATTCCCGATGGCATGTATTTAATTTGTTGGACAGAGCAGGGAATTCATTTTGCTCAAAAAATATTGCTCCAAAGAGGATAGACTACCCAGTAATTTAATACTGAGTAGCCTTTTCCAATGTCTGATTCTATTTTCCTCTTAAGTAAATGGATCAGTCTTCTTTTGGCTTATTGATCTTGTAAATTTCATTCACCACAATTTCTGTGACATACTTTGTTTGTCCTGATTTGTCTTCGTAAGATCGTGACGAAAGTTTTCCCTGGATCATGACTTCATTTCCTTTTGCCAGGTAATTGCTCAGGTATTCTGCTTTTTTGTCCCAGGCAATGAGATTTAACCATTGGGTGTTGTTGGTCTTCTCCCCTTTTGCGGTAGTGTAAAATTCATTTACTGCAATGGACACTCTTGCTAACTTCTTCCCTTTGTCAAGATTTGTAAGTTCCGGATCTTTTCCTAAATGTCCAACCAATTGAACTGAATTGCGTAGTGTATTCATAATATAAAATTTAAACGTGAAACAAAATTTTGATGGATAATTAATTTATGCGACTTGTTCTTTTTTCATTTTCATAAAATCAGAAACCAGAATTTCAGTAATCGTTTTTGGAATACCATTTTTATCCTCATACGATCGGGTAACCAACTTACCCTTAACAAGAACAGCTGTTCCTTTCTCTAAAATCTTACTCATGTTCTCGGCCAAAGGGCCCCAGGCTACAAGTTTGTGCCAGTGCGTGTTGGTGATGTGTTCACCATTGTTGGAGGTATAGGTCTCATGGGTAGCTAAAGTTGCTTTGGCTACAAACCTTCCTTTTTCAAGGGTGATCAGTTCTGGAGTTTTTCCAAGGTGTCCAATCAATTGGACTGAATTGCGTAGTGTGTTCATAAAAATAATTTAAACGTGAAACAAATTGTTAATAAAAAAAATTGACAGGACAAAGGTGAGATGCTTACAAATCCTAACTCGTAATTCTAACGGGTATATCCGAATGTATCCGTAAATAAACGTATAATAACGGCTAGAGGCCCTGTTTGCAAGGGCTTTCAAAACTTATGCAATATGAATTTAAGCCAGTACAATTTCAAGAAATAATGAATTTCTCACCTTGGATAAAACTCTTAGAAAATTGAATCCAATGACAGGGCCAATATATGTTTGGCTTTGAACTTACTTAATGACAAAGCTAAAACCAACAGATATGAAAAAAATACAATTTTCATATTATTAAAGCCCATAACACAAATCGCACTTTGTCATGACTATTCAATGATATATAGAAGAGAAAATTCAATTAAAGAATCGATCCAAATATTATTACCCCTTTGGCGCAAGTTTCCAACATGCACCCTTTCAGTCTCAAATAGTAAAACACAAACTTTGTTTCAAGCCTATACCTACTTCTTATCAGGGTTCAGGAATATTCGGACTCCAAGAAAAGGCTGAGAATAACTATACTTGTAAGGTATCTTATTCAACGGAAAGTGGTTGATCAGTCCAGTCCATAAATAGAAGGCTTTTGTCAATCGAAAGTCTGCACTCAAGCCCAACACGCGGCTCGTGACCGGACGCTTCGTCGGTAAATAGATATCTGCGAAACTCAGATTCCCCTGACTGATGCCAAGTCGAGGATACAAAGCCGCATACTTGCTGAAAATCAGCTTATATTCTAACCATACACCCAATGCCACAAAAGGATTGGGTATTTCTGGTCCGGACATGATCATATAGGACATGTCCATCCCAACATAGGTTCTGCGGTAGAATTCCCTTCGGCCTGAAAGATTGATATAGTGTTCATATAAACTTACCGGTCGCAAATCTTTAGTATAATTATCACTGGTGGGTACAAAACTGTAAAATGAAGCAATGTCCCACTGTGCAAATAATTTAGATCCATGGAAAATCCATGCAATAAAAATATAAGAAAACAAAATTACTTTTCTAATTACCATCATATCCTGAAGTTAAATTTGATCTGGGGAATATTCCGGAAGGGATAAGATTTGATAGATGGATAATACTCCATCTGATACAACATGATCAACTCAAAGAATCTGCTGGGTCGGAAGCCAATACCAGTACCTAAAGACCAATAGGGAAACCACTTGTTTGAAGATCGCACACTGCTATATTCATATCCTGATCGCAAATTAGTTAAACCGAACGAAATTACTGATTCAGGAATAATTCCATAATTAATTCTTCTGCCCCAAAAAGTGATCTTTTTCAAATCTGATGATTGAATCCACTTGTAATTATATTGAATACTTAATCCAGTCCCATTGTAATCTGAATATTCGTGAAATGGAAAATTATCAGACAATCTCCTGAAAAAATAATCATAACAAAAATGAAAATGGTGGTTTCCAACTAATCTAATACCCAATTGCAACCTAATGATTCCTTCATTAAATGAATAATGATTACTGTCAAGATGGGATACTTTCGTATCATTTTGACTTACTGCCCTTGGCGTTATTCCGAATTCCAGAATTGCCCTTTTTATTAGTTTATCCTGAATAATTTGTTCAGATGACTGATCTTGACCATGCACAAATGTCAAATTTGTGATAATCACCAATTGACAAATTAGAACTTTAATCAATTTTAAATTCGCTAAATACCTCCGTTTATCCAACTGCAAGCTTTATTGTTGAGTAATTGATAAGGGCCACAAAATTGAATGGTCCCTGCACCCCAAGCCCAAAATGTGGCCAATTTTTTTCGGTAAAAAGGTTTATCAAAAACAATATCAAATCCATAAAGACCAATAGGTATAAAACTTGAAACTTTATTACACCAACCAATAAACCATAAATTTGGATTACCGGGCATTTGAAGCAACCACGAGCTGTTGGGATCCTCACTTGCACAACCTTGATAGGTTCTTGTAAAATGATTGTGGATCACAGAATATGCAGTTCTTGCTGTAATTCTACCTGAATTAAAAGAATAAAGCTCTCTTGCATTTTCTTCCAAATCAAACCACCAGGAAGGAATTGTATCGGCATTTGCACTGATCACACTATCCATATTGAGTGAATCTGCAAGAAACGATAGTCTATTGGCTATTAAATCCTGATTTCTTAATGGAAGTTCAATTGAATCCCCAAAAGCCCAATAACCGGAATCAGAACTGAATCTGTGAATTCTATCGATGAAAATATTAGAGCTATCGGTCGGTATTCTGGCTAGTATCAAATATTTAAATTCCTCAGATGTGTCTATACCAAAACTATCGGTCAACTCCATATCTTCATAATATTCAAATAATATGGTTTGATTACTTTCTTCTAATGACATTAACGTTTCTCCTTGCCCTTGATGGGCTTCTTTGGAACAGCTAAGAATAATTATACTTACGAACATACAAAACAAATGTAATTTCATAAACTTAAATTTTAAATCAAATACTATACCTCCTACCTTGTACATCAGGATGTGTTCGGTGGCAGTTGCTCAAATTTCTTAAGCAGACATTTAATTATTCACCCACTGATTTGGTGTTCAGGCCTGGATCAACTATTCAGTAAAATAAATTTAAAACTATTACAGAAAAAAAAAAAATACATCCACTTGCAAATAGAATGTCAATGTTGTGTTAATCAAAGAATCGCAATATTTCTTCTGACTTAATTAGATGAGCAATGCAATGTTTCAACAAGAAATCCCCTTCAATTTAAAAATCTTTGGTATCCTGCCATTTCATCCGGCATCCTGTTAAATCCAATGCATCAATCCGGAAAAATTTAATTATTAAATTCTTTTGGCCAAAAAGTTTGGGATACCAAATCCTTTTCTGGTCAGCAATTTGATTTTCCAACTAATATTCCCGATGGCATGTATTTAATTTGTTGGACAGAGCAGGGAATTCATTTTGCTCAAAAAATATTGCTCCAAAGAGGATAGACTACCCAGTAATTTAATACTGAGTAGCCTTTTCCAATGTCTGATTCTATTTTCCTCTTAAGTAAATGGATCAGTCTTCTTTTGGCTTATTGATCTTGTAAATTTCATTCACCACAATTTCTGTGACATACTTTGTTTGTCCTGATTTGTCTTCGTAAGATCGTGACGAAAGTTTTCCCTGGATCATGACTTCATTTCCTTTTGCCAGGTAATTGCTCAGGTATTCTGCTTTTTTGTCCCAGGCAATGAGATTTAACCATTGGGTGTTGTTGGTCTTCTCCCCTTTTGCGGTAGTGTAAAATTCATTTACTGCAATAGACACTCTTGCTAACTTCTTCCCTTTGTCAAGATTTGTAAGTTCCGGATCTTTTCCTAAATGTCCAACCAATTGAACTGAATTGCGTAGTGTATTCATAATATAAAATTTAAACGTGAAACAAAATTTTGATGGATAATTAATTTATGCGACTTGTTCTTTTTTCATTTTCATAAAATCAGAAACCAGAATTTCAGTAATTGTTTTTGGAATACCATTTTTATCCTCATACGATCGGGTAACCAACTTACCCTTAACAAGAACAGCTGTTCCTTTCTCTAAAATCTTACTCATGTTCTCGGCCAAAGGGCCCCAGGCTACAAGTTTGTGCCAGTGCGTGTTGGTGATGTGTTCTCCATTGTTTGAGGTATAGGTCTCATGTGTAGCTAAAGTTGCTTTGGCTACAAACCTTCCTTTTTCAAGGGTGATCAGTTCTGGAGTTTTTCCAAGGTGTCCAATCAATTGGACTGAATTGCGTAGTGTGTTCATAAAAATAATTTAAACGTGAAACAAATTGTTAATAAAAAAATTGACAGGACAAAGGTGAGATGCTTATAAATCCTGACTCGTAATTCTAACGGGTATATCCGAATGTATCCGTAAATAAACGTATAATAACGGCTATAGGCCCACTGCATAAAGACTTTCTAAAAAACATTAAAATGGAATTCTGTCCACCAAAATGAATATTTTGCAATTAATTCACTGAAACAATTAATTATGGAGTCAGGTAAATTTTATGCGGATTAAGTGGAAATTAAACATATTTAGCAACTATATTAATTAGATTCCAATACCTCATCATATATTTATCGAAAGAGAAATTCAGATCGGCCCTTTTCATTTTGGCATTAAGAAATGAAAACAGCCTTGATTTTTTTAGTTCTTTTTTTTCCAAACAAAAAAAAACAATGCTCATAGAATGGAATTTAGGCCAATTTTAGTGAATAACGGGGTACGCAAAACTGGTTCCTCTTTAAATTTTTGACTCGAAACTACAGATGCCGTAATCTTTGAAAAAAAATGGCATCCAAGCCCCAAACTAAAATATCCAGATTAATCCACCCGTATCCAAGCCTACATTATCTAAATAATAGTGTTGATGATAAACTGAATTAAATCTTGCATTTTGCTCTGTTGGGGTAAAATTCTATAACCCTCTGTTAAATTAATATACGCAACATAAACCTGCCAAGGAAATATTTGTTGTAACACTCTACAATCGTAAATTTATACCTGCTTCCTTCCCATTTTAGAAAAATCATCCATGAAAATTCTTTTGCATTATTTAAAGCCCCATAAATGGCTCGTCATATTTACACTTTTGATGGCCGCCATCAACACCGGCTTTTCTTTGATTGACCCTATCCTGCTAGGTAAACTGGTTTCCCTTGCTTCTGATCATCAATCCTCGAGTAACGGATTTACTTACTATGACTTTTTCTGGAAATTTGAATGGATTACCCGTAGAGATAAACCCTACCTTCAACTAGGTGTTTTTTACATTCTCATTTTTTCCATTTCTGTTGCCATGATCAGCCGTATTGCCAAGGCATTTCAGGATTATTCCTTGAACGTGGTCATTCAAAAATTTGGCGCTACAGTTTTTACGGATGGTTTACAACATGCCATGAAACTCCCCTATCAGGAATTCGAAGATCAGCGTAGTGGCGAAACCCTTTCTATTTTAACTAAAGTCAGGGCGGATGTGGAAAAATTCATGATCAGTTTTATCAATGTGCTCTTTGGGGTTTTAATAGGAGTTGTTTTTGTATTTTCTTATGCCGCGGTCTTCATAAATTGGCGAATACCCATTGCTTATTTAATCGGAATTGCCATACTTACCTTCATTACAAACATCCTCAGTAAAAAAATAAAACTCATCCAAAAAAATATAGTTGGCCAAACAACTGCACTTGCCGGTTCTACTACTGAATCGCTCAGAAATATTGAACTCGTAAAAAGTCTTGGGCTCACACATCAGGAAGTGGAAAGACTCAATAAAAACACCTATAAGATCCTGGGCCTTGAATTATCCAAAGTGAAAAGGATTCGAAGCATTAGTTTTATCCAGGGCACTTTGGTAAATACTTTAAGACAAGTTATCTTATACATCATCATGTGGTTAATTTTTAGAAATGAAATGGATGCCGGCCAATTGGTGACCATGCAAGTATTTTCATTTTTTATCTTCGGTCCTTTGCAGGAAATTGGAAACATCTTACTCTCTTATCGCGAAGCAGAAGCCTCGCTGAATAATTTTGACCAACTGATGAAAAAGGCCCCGGAAAGTATTCCGGACGATCCGAAACACCTTGGAAATATCGAGGAATTATCCTTCCATAATGTCTCCTTCAAACACCAGACTGCCATGCACAAGGCCATTGACAACATCAGCTTTAGTGTGCGATCCGGAGAAACGATTGCCTTCGTTGGTCCAAGTGGTAGCGGCAAGTCCACACTCATGAAGTTATTGGTTGGTTTGTATCGCCCGTTGACCGGTAACATTTATTACAATGGTCTGAACGAAACTGAAATTCTTTATGACGATCTTCGGAATCAAATTGGATTTGTAACACAGGACACTAATTTGTTCAGCGGTACCATCAAGGAAAATTTAATTTTTGTTAAACCTGATGCAACAGATTCTGAAATAACAGATGCGCTTCACAAAGCCTCTTGCACGTATTTATTATCCAAAGCGGATAAAGGTCTTGACACCGTAATTGGCGAAGGTGGATTAAAATTAAGTGGCGGTGAAAAACAAAGATTGTCCATCGCAAGAGCACTGCTCAGAAACCCGCACCTACTCATTTTTGATGAAGCAACATCTTCACTGGATTCTATCACTGAAGAAGAAATAACCGATACGATTAGAAATATTTCTTCTCTTAAAGCACAAATTACCATTCTTATTGCCCACAGATTGAGTACCATCATGCATGCAGATCGAATTTTTGTTTTGGAAAAAGGCGAAGTAGTCGAAACAGGAACACATCAGTCTCTGCTAAATGAAAAAGGACTATACTATGCGCTTTGGCGTCAACAAATCGGTGAAAGAAAGAAAATTGTGGTAAGTTAATTTAGATGAACAAAAATTTATTGATTTAAAATTCAGAGTGTAAATTGAATAGATCATGCCAAGAATTTAAAGATTGAAAATAGCTGTGCCTTTGCTTTTTAGACTTTGCTTGTAGAAACATGTCAAACATTTTTGACACTTTCTTTCTGAATTTTGAAATAATTGGATTAATAAATTTTCGATCTCCTTCTAATCAGCATATTGTAAATGGTAACTTGATCCGGTATTGTCATCAACCATCAAGATGGATAAAAAATCTAATCCATTTCCTCTGTCCAAACAGTTGACAAGTAAATAGGAAAGAAATTCGTAATTTTACAGCCTATTTAATAAAAACAAACGAATATGTTTAAACCATTCCAGGCTCTAACTGCCGTAATTTTGATGACTATGATTTTTGACAATTGTACTTCGAGTAATGAAAAAAAAGTTCAGGCTCCGGCTCCAACTGCAAACCCTCTTACCCAAAAATGGGAAGGACCTCATAATGGGGTACCGGCCTTTGATAAAATACAAGTGGCTGATTTCTTACCGGCATTCGAAATCGGTATGATGGAAAAAAGCAATGAAATTGCTAAAATAGCAGGTAATCCTGAAGCCCCAACTTTTCAAAATACCATCGAAGCACTTGAAAAAACCGGCAACACCCTCAAAAGAGTTCAATCCATATACTACGTCTGGACTTCCAATATGAGCACTCCGGAAATGGAAGCCGTCCAAACGACCATTGAACCTAAACTTGCTGCTTTTTCAGATTCCATCATCCAAAACACACCCTTGTTTCTGAGAATCGAATCGGTTTATAATTCTCCAGAAAAACAAAATTTAAGTCCTGAACAGCAGAGACTGGTCTGGAGATATTACACAAATTATGTTTTAGCTGGTGCTAAATTAGATTCTACCAATAAAAAAAGAGTTGCTGAGATCAACCAGCAACTTGCTGGATTATTTACCAAATTCAGTCAACATCAATTGGCTGACGAAGGAGACAAATTTTTAGAATTGACTTCTGAGAAAGACTTGGACGGCCTTCCTGAAGGCGTAAAAAATGCTGCTGCAGAAGCTGCCAATGCCAAAAACAAAAAAGGCTCCTGGATCATTGCAAACACCAGATCTTCTATTGAACCTTTCCTTTCCTATGCAAACAATCGAGAATTAAGGGAAAAAGCCTGGCGTATGTTTATCAACAGAGGGGACAATGGAGATGCAAATGACAATAATGCAATCATCACGGAAATTCTACAACTCAGAGCAGAAAGAGCTAAAATTTTAGGTTACCCTACGCACGCTCATTGGAGATTGGCTGATAAAATGGCACAGACTCCTGAAAAAGCCATGGCATTATTAGAATCCGTATGGCCGGCTGCAGTTCAAAGAGTAAAGGAAGAAGTGAAGGACATGCAGGCACTGGCAGATAAAGAAGGTGCAAAAATTAAAATCGAACCTTGGGACTATCGTTACTTTGCTGAAAAAGTCAGAAAGTCAAAATTCGACCTGGACCAGGATGAGGTAAAACAATATTTACAGTTGGAAAAACTTCGCGAAGGAATGTTTTTTGTTGCTGGAGAATTGTTCAATTTAGAATTTACACAAGTCAATGATGTTCCGGTTTTCCATCCAGATGTAAGGGTATTCAAAGTAACCAATAAAACAAGCGGACAGCAAATCGGCCTTTGGTATTTTGATCCTTATGCGAGAAAAGGTAAAAGATCTGGAGCTTGGATGACGGCCTATAGAGATCAGGAGAAACTTAATGGGGACATCACTACCATTGTATCCAACAATTGTAATTTCATTAAGGGCAAATCGGATGAACCTATTTTAATTTCCTGGGATGATGCAGAGACCTTATTCCATGAATTCGGACACGCTTTGCATGGTCTTAATTCCAATGTAACATACCCATCTCTGTCCGGCACAAGTGTGGCTACAGATTATGTCGAATTCCCATCGCAAATTATGGAACGTTGGCTATCTACACCTGAGGTATTACAGAAATATGCACTCCATTATAAAACAGGAGAAACTATTCCGGATAAATTGCTAACCAAAATTAAAAACGCCGCAACTTTCAATCAAGGTTTTGCAACTGTGGAATATCTTTCCAGTGCACTCATTGATATGAAATTGCACCTTGCTGGTTCCACTAAAATTGATCCGGATGTCTTCGAAAAAGAAACCTTGACTGCCATGAATATGCCTGCAGAAATGGTGATGAGACACCGTACTCCTCACTTCGGTCACATTTTTGCTGATGATGGTTATTCAGCAGGATATTATAGTTACCTATGGTCAGATGTTATAAGCGCGGATGCCTACGAGGCATTTGTAGAAGGCAAGGGTCCATACGATAAAGAAGTGGCAAAAAGATTGTACGAAAATGTGTTTAGCATTGGCGGCACAATAGATGAAGCTACCGCCTATAGAAAATTTCGTGGTCATGATCCAACTTCAAATGCTTTGATGAAAAATCGTGGATTTAAAGTGATAGCAAATAAAAAAGGATAATTCAGAAGATAGATAAATATATAATGTAGATCTGGATTTATATTTTGAAAAAATATTTCCTCTCCAATTATGGATGCTTAAATTTTTTCTTGAAGAGGATTGTTTTGCTTATTTAAACCTTTGAATATTTGTAGAATAATTATGGTCTTTTAAAAGCAATCCGTGTTTTATTGTTTCTAAACGAAACACGGAATGTTTTTAAAAATTAAACTAATCCCTTTACAGATTACACCTTAGAAGTATATCAATTATTGCAGAAACTTGCCGAGGATAAAAATCATTCCAACGATTACCGCCCAGCATAACCAGGAACCTAATATATACAATAACCCATGGCCAAATTTACCCTGCTGTTCTCCAAACTGATAAGCCTTGTACAACAAATAGAAAACAAAAATAGACCCCAACCCTAAAGCCTCTTTCATCCGAAAAAAGTTTTCATCCGGTCGTCTATTCAATAATGCCTCCTTCATATAAAACAAGCTTAACAATGCCGTAATTAGCATCAAACAGTAATACAATAATTTTTGTAAAAAAATCATCTACTGCCAATGTAAAGGTCCATTAAAAAAGAATAATCCAATAAAGACTACTACAATGGACAGGACTATGGATGCAATTAAAATACCAATTGCCGTTGCATATTCACCCGAATTGGTCATGTTGGTATAAGCAAAATACAGTCCAACCACCTCAACCAAAGTTGCACATAAAAAAATAATCGCCTCCGACTTTTTTCCACTACCGATAAAAATTATACTGTGTATAAGATTAACAGCATTAAAAAAATAAAAGATACTTAATAGTCCTCCTACCCCAAATAGGGCAAAGAAAACAGTCTTTGAAAAAAATCCCATTTCGTAAAATTGTACTTCTTAAACAAACAAATGCATAAATATTAAAATGTCGACCGCAGTCGGTTTACAAATCAATTCCACCTTCCTCCGGCAGAAACTATAATAATTAATGCCCAAATGGCATATAACAAAACCAGGCCAATAGGTAAATACAATAAAATTGCCCCAAGTCTGGCATAGTTTGGATTCTTTAATAAATAATAAGATCCAACCACCAACAAGGCTAAAATTCCACCAATTGAAAGATTCCTCCCACTTGCAAGAAAGGATTCATGATGTCCCATAGACCGGTTTGCAAAGTATACAAATAGATTGACAGCGCCCAAATAAAGAAAATAGATAGACACAATCGCAGTACCAATTAATATATACAACTGGATTCCTTTCATAACTTCTGCAGATGATTAAAAGTAAACGAATAATTTTAAATAATCAACTAATCATAACATATATTGCCTTTCGAAGGTAATTATTTTATATAAACTCATATTAACTTCTCGATAATTATTTGAGTCCTTTTTAAAATGAAATTTACTCATGTAAACCAAATAATCTCCTGAAGATTGCTAAAGGATTCAAATAATAAAATCTGACCATACAGCTTATTGCCCATCACCTGATCATTGAAATTCAAGTGTCCGCCTAGTCATTTTAAACTTAAATCAAAACACGATTTTTCCTATTTTTAAACAATCTACGAACACCTTCGTTCTTAATTTATATCTTTGTTTTACAAACCAATTACATGAACTCATTTTATCAGACAAATAATAAACCAATGTGGTCAACTTTTGTAAAAAAATGCATTTGGCTTTTAATAATTGCTGGATCTCCAGCCATTTATGCTCAAATAGATGCCGGATTATTCAGGTTTCCGGATGTCTCTGCGGACCACATAGTATTTACCTATGCCAATGACCTTTGGTTGATGCCAAAAGAAGGTGGGACAGCTCAAAAACTGAGTTCGCCTAAAGGAATTGAATCATTCCCAAAGTTTTCATCAGATGGAAAAATGATTGCCTTTTCTGGTAATTACGATGGTAATAATGAGGTCTACGTTATACCTACTCAGGGAGGTGCTCCGGTAAGGCTTACTTATCACAGTTATTTTGATCGGGTGGTGGATTGGCATCCGGATGGAAAGCAAATCCTGTTCGCATCTGGTAGGGAGAGTGAAAAAGAAAGATTTAATCAATTTTACACCATTCATCATACAGGGGGCTCAGCCTCCAAACTGCCCTTAGCATATGCTGAATTTGGAACCTATTCCCCGAACGGTGACAAAATGGCCTTGGTCTTTCGTTCAACAATTTTCAGTACCTGGAAACGCTACCGTGGTGGTGACGTTGCTGATATCTATATCTATGATTTTAAAGAGAAAAAATCTCAAAACATTTCATCTAATATCGATGCGGGTGAAGAATTTCCAATGTGGCACAACGAATCAATTTATTTCCTCTCTGACAATGGACCAGAAAAAAGAATGAACTTATGGAAGTATGATCTAAAAACGCAATCAAGAGTGCAATTGACTTTTTATAAATCGTATGACGTGCACCACCCATCTATTGGTCCTTCTGAAATTGTTTTTGAGGCTGAAGGAAAACTTCATTTATTAAGTTTGAAAGACCATAAGATTAGAGATATTAAAGTTAATCTGATCAATGACCAAAATTTAGTTAGACCTTCTTATGAGTCAGCGGAAAAATTTATTGCGCATACTACCATCTCTCCTGATGGAAACAGGGTACTTGTGGAAGCAAGAGGAGAAATCTTCACTTTACCTGCTGAAAATGGATATGTTAAAAATTTGACCAGGTCGTCCTCTGCTGCCGAAAGATACCCTGCTTGGTCACCCGACGGTAAATCAATAGCCTATTGGTCAGACGCAACCGGAGAATATGAATTGTATCTTAAAAATTTAGATGAATTTGTTGAACCCATAAAATTGACCAGCCTTGGCAAGGGATTCCGATATCAAATTTTTTGGTCACCCGATAGTAAAAAATTAGCTTTTATAGATAAAGCAATGCAAATCATGATTTTTGATGTGGAAAAAAAATCAATGCTTTTAGTGGACAAAGCGCTAAGTTGGGCGCATTGGCCATTAGAAAGTTTTATCCCTTCCTGGTCATCTGACAGTAAATATCTGGCATACTTCAGAGATTTGGAAAATTCACACAATGCGATTTTCATTTATGATCTGCCCAATAAAAAAACGAATCAGGTTACCAGTGGATATTATGATTGTTCGTATCCAAGTTTTGATCCGGAAGGTAAATATCTTTACCTGCTTACGAATCAATCCTTCGAACCCATTTACAGCGATCATGACAACACTTTCGTCTATCCAAATTCCACCCAATTAGCAGCGATTTCTTTGGCTAAGAATACTCCTTCTTTTTTGTTTCCAAAAAATGATACAGTCCTAATCAAAGTCGATGAACCTAAAAAAGAAGTAACGGATTCAACAGCGAGTTCAACTAAAGAAAAAAAGAAAAAGAAGATTAAACCTGAGGAATCTGCAGTGTTGCAAATTGATTTTGAAGAAATCGAAAGAAGATTATTCCTATTGCCACTTCCTGCAGGAAACTACTCAAACCCGAGTGCTGCAAATGGCAAATTAGTGTACATTAAATCTCCTAATACAGGATCTGCAAAAACTGAAAAATCCTCACTCAAATATTTTGATATAGAATCCAGAGAAGAGAAGACAATCCTGGAAGGCATAAATTCTTATAAACTTTCTTTTGATGGTAAAAAAGTGCTTGTTTCCCAACAAGGGAGTTGGGCTGTACTTAAAGTGGAAGAGGGACAAAAAATAGACAAAAAACTCCGTGTAAATGAAATGGAAACCTTCATCAATCCTAAAGAAGAATGGCAACAATTATTTATGGATGCATGGAGATTTGAAAGAGACTATTTCTATGATGAAAATATGCATGGTGTAGATTGGGATAAAGTAAAAAAACAATACTTAAAACTTTTGGAAAGTGCCATGTCACGAGAAGAAGTGAATTACATTCTTGGAGAAATGATTGGGGAATTGAATGCCTCCCATACCTATCGCGGAGGTGGCGTGGAAGAATCTCCAAA
Source organism: Candidatus Vicinibacter proximus (assembly GCA_016713905.1). NCBI lineage: Bacteria > Pseudomonadati > Bacteroidota > Saprospiria > Saprospirales > Saprospiraceae > Candidatus Vicinibacter > Candidatus Vicinibacter proximus. Next base: position 1,568,956 of record JADJOE010000001.1, on the reverse strand, counting down.
AAGAAAAGACGTCGGATACTTAGGAATCAATTGGACGCAGGATAAGGGTTATTACAAAATTGGAAAAATTATTAAGGCTGGCGCACAGGATGCAGAAATTAGATCCTCCCTGGATGCCCCGGGTTTATCGATAAAAGAAGGTGATTTTATCCTCGCCGTAAATGGAAATCCATTGAACACCGCCACTGAACCCTTTGCTTATTTCCAGGGACTTGCAGGAAAAACCATTGAACTCACTTACAATTCAAAACCGGAATGGAATGGAGCTCAGACTGTCCTGGTTCAAGCCATGTCAGATGAGTCACGATTAAGACATTTAGCCTGGATCGAAAGCAATAGAAAAAGAGTAGATGAAGCTACTAATGGAGAGGTAGGATATATTTATGTCAGAAGCACAGGTACGGATGGACAAAGCGAATTAATTAGGCAATTTGTTGCTCAATGGAACAAGAAAGCTTTAATCATAGATGAGCGTTTTAACAATGGTGGACAAATTCCTGACCGTTTTATTGAAGTTTTAAATCGGGAACCCCTTGCGTTTTGGGCCATCAGAGATGGTAATACCTGGCCATGGCCACCCTATGCAAATTTTGGCCCTAAAGTAATGTTGATAAATGGATGGAGTGGGTCAGGCGGTGATGCATTTCCAGATTATTTTAGAAAGAAAAAACTTGGTCCACTTATCGGTGCAAGAACTTGGGGAGGCTTGATTGGCATAAGCGGAGTTCCATCACTTATCGATGGAGGTGGCATTACCGTTCCAACCTTTAGAATGTATAACCCTGATGGTACGTGGTTTAAGGAAGGACATGGCGTTGAACCGGATATTCTCGTAGAAGAGGACCTCGGCGCCATGGCAAAAGGCATTGATCCGCAATTGGAAAAAGGTATCGAGGAAATTAAATTATTACTGAAATCAAAGGCATTTAAACAACCGGACAGACCGGCCAAAGAGATCAGATAAATGGATAATATAATTTGAGATCCATAATTAGCTTAACAAAATATCCAGAAATTCAGACCAGAGAGATTTTCTGACCATTCCTGGTGTATGGAATTCGTATAAATACAAATAGCAAATCAAAAAATTATTGTTGAATTTCTCCTTTAAAATAAAAAATCTAGAAGCAAACCATTCTATTTGAAAATGGTGTCTACTCAATACATATCTGTATAATTAATAAAAACATAATAGATGTATAATATAAAAAAAGCTGAATTATCTGATCTTGACAGGATATCCCCACTTTTTGATGCATATAGAATTTTCTATAATTATCCATCTGATATTGAAGAAGCTCAGAAATTCTTAAAAGACAGAATGACCAAAAATGAATCTGAGATATTCTTGGCACTTACATCATCCGGAACCGCAATTGGATTCACCCAATTATATCCCCTTTTTTCTTCCACCAGAATGAAAAGACTTTGGTTGTTAAATGATCTTTATGTGGAGGATATTCATCGTGGCAAAGGAGTATCGGTAATGCTAATCGATGCAGCAAAGAAACTATGTTTGGACACTGGGGCATGCGCCTTAACATTGGAAACTGCGAAAACAAATTTTATAGGAAATAATCTATACATTAAGACGGGATTTAATTTGGATCAGGACCATAATTATTATGAATGGACAAATAAATAATTCATTCCGCTATAATTCTAAACAACAATCACAAAGCAAATTATTTAGAGAAATGATGAAAGTCTTATATAGTATTGACAATAATCATTAGGATTTTTACCGATTTCCTTACTTTTGTCGCTGACATATGAAGACTGTTGTTGTTTTCGGTTTATTGCTTACCCTCTTACTGCCTGGTTTATTTAAATTAGGAACCTTTATCAGTTGGGATATGAACAGAGCAGAGATTACGGCCAGGTATTGTATCAATAAATTTAAGACAGAGAAAAAATGTAACGGCAAATGCCGTTTGTCCGTGTTGTTGAAGTTATACGATCAGGAAAATGTTCCATTGACAGACAAAAGTTCGGGTAAATGGTCAGAATCGGATTTATCACCCTTTGAGACCATTGAATCGGTTCATTTTGATGAGATGGTCTTTTGGAATGCATACGGCCTTGTACGCAACTTTGGCTACATGGAAGAACATCGATCCAGTCACTATATGGATATTTTTCACCCCCCTTCCATCCTTAAAGTTTAATTTAAAGACCAGGGTATTCTTATCTTGGATACATCGGCAATGATTATTGTTCCGGTTTGAAATGGCATCTCGCTAAGTCGGAATTTCGATTATTGTTCTCAATTTTTCATTTTTAAATTTAATAAAATGCGCATTGCGATTTTTATCGTTTTGCTATCTACCATACAGATAGTCAAAGCTTGTGATATATGTGGCTGTACTTCTCAGGGTAATTACCTAAGCATTTTACCGGATAACAGATACCATTTGATCGGTTTGCGGACAAACTATTCTAGGTACCACTCAACGCATCCGGATGAAAGTATTTCTGGCTCTGATATTTTATTTACAAGTGAAATATGGGGGCGGTATATTCTTAAATCAAAAATCATGTTTACGGCAATCCTTCCCTTCCACATTCTTTCAAGAAAAGAAGGCTCAGAAAGTATAAATACGTCAAACATCGGTGATGCAATGTTAATGACTCATTGGATTGTCCTCAAATCCAAAAAATCTAATCTTAATCAAAATCTTATCATTGGTGGAGGAGTTAAATTTCCTGTGGGCAATAGTAATCTAATTAAAAATCAAAATACCTTACCTCCGGGATTGCAACCCGGAACAGGCACTTTTGACTTTGTCGCTAATGTGAATTATCTTATCCGTAAGAATAACTGGGGCGCTACACTTGATCTAAGTGGCCGTCTAAATACTGAAAACAACAAACAGTATAAATTCGGAAATCGACTTACATCTTCCATTAAGATATTGCATTGGTGGAACAAAACCGGATATAGTCTGGTTCCACAATTGGGAGTGGATATCGAGAACGGAGAAGTAGATACAAAGAAAAATATCCATGTGGAATTTACAGGAGGAAATATCCTTTGGGCCAATGCCGGAATAAATTTATTTCTAAATAATAATTATTCATTCGGATTAAACGTGCAAACCCCAATCACACAATCTCTTAATCAAGGTCAAACTCGTGCTTATCCCCGGATAAATGCACAATTTATTTATTTATTTAACAATTAATTTTTTAAACATTAAATCATGAAAACTTATAAAACAAAAATATTTCAATCCATATTTTTTATTTCTTCAATTTTGCTCTTCTCAACTATTACCTCTTGTGATAAATCAGAAGATAATATTGTTGGAACCGGGACTGTAACTGTTGAATTCGACAACCGCGCAAATGGAAATCCACTTTTACTAAACAAGGATTATATAAATGAAAATGGTGAAACCATGAATTTTTCCACTTTCAATTATTTCGTAAGCAATTTCTCCTTGGTGAGAAATGATGGCAGCATTTATGTGGTACCTAAAGACAGCTGTTACTTTTTAATTAAGGAAGACGGCGGATCTAACCCCGAAATCAGTTTAAACAACATTCCTGCCGGAGACTACAAAGAACTTAGATTTATCATTGGTGTGGATAGTCTTAAAAGTGTTAGCCCTGCTTCAGAACGCATTGGAGCTCTTGACCCTGCCGGAGAAGCAGCAGGTATGTATTGGGCCTGGAACAGTGGATATATTTTTGTAAAAGCAGAAGGAACATCTCCACAGGCCCCATTGGATACAAACTCCAATACAAGAAGATTCAGATACCACATTGGCTTATTTGGTGGCCTGAATTCCCCTACCATAAACAATATTAAATCCGTATCCATCCATGATCACCATGGTGATGTTGCAACCGTAAGAAGCAATATATCTCCAAACTTTCACCTTAAAGTGGATATCATGGAAATGTTTAAAACTCCAACAACTGTAAGTGTAGCTCAATATCCAACGGTTATGGTGAACCCATATTCATCAATCATTGCTAACAACTTTGCAGACATGTTTACTTTGGATCATATTCATAATTAATTTCTATCCGGCAAGGAGGACTTAAATCGTCCTCCTTGTTTTATTTTAAATGAATTTTATGAGACTTTTTATGAGCTGCCTTCTTTTTATTTCATTGCTGATCTCTTGCCAAAAAAATAATGAACCTGAATGGCTAGGATTAAAGATTCCATCCAATTTTCCTGCTCCTGTTCAAAAAATTGAAGACTTAAATATCACCAAAGCTGGTTTTGAACTTGGCAGAAAATTATTCTATGACCCTTTACTATCAAAAGACAATACAATTTCTTGCGGAAGTTGTCATAATCAAGGCTCTGCATTTACACATCACGGACATGATGTTAGCCACGGAATAAATGATTTGCTTGGCAGAAGGAATGCGCTTCCGGTTCAAAATTTACTTTGGCAGAATAGTTTTTTTTGGGATGGCGGAGTAGCTCACATTGACCTGATTTCAATAAATCCAATTCAAAATCCTGTTGAAATGGATGAAACATTACCTAATGTTTTAAATAAATTGAGATTACATAAAGAATATCCAATAATGTTTGAAAGTGCTTTTGGAGACACCACTATAAACTCAACCAGATTTCTTCAGGCGATGACTCAATTTATGGCACTACTCATTTCAGCAGACAGCAAATATGATCTTGCTATGAGAGCTGAAGGACCTTCACTCAGCCTGGAAGAAAAGGAAGGAAAGGCATTGTTTGATAAACATTGCGCAAGCTGCCATAGCGGAGAGCTATTTAGTGATTTTAGTTTTAGAAACAATGGAATGATTTCTAATCATCAGGAGGATAAAGGCAGATATGAAATATCTCTTCTTCCAAATGATCTAGGAAAATTCAAAGTTCCCAGTTTAAGAAATATTGCAAAAACAGCTCCTTACATGCACGATGGCTCTCTAAATTCATTGGAAGATGTACTCAATCATTACACCACCGGAATAAGTGCATCTCCTACTCTGGATTCAAATTTAGTGGTGCATAACAAACCGGGACTCCAAATAAATTTAGACCAACAAAAAAAAATCATCCTGTTCCTCCATACTTTAACCGATGAAAAATTCTTGAGAAAACAGGAATTTTCTGAGCAATAATTCATAGTTTTTGGAAATCTGCAAGATTGCTTTCTTACTTTATTGGTTCATTTAATTTAAAAAACTGATCCAATTTAGGGAGTATAATTATCTCTGTTCTCCTATTAGCCTTCTTTCCCTCTAAAGATGCATTAATTGACTTAGGGCTATATTCAGATCTACCACCTGCCGTCATCCTGGAAGGATCTACATTATATTTCTTTTGTAAAAGACGAACCACAGAAGTAGCCCTTTTAGCACTCAAGTCCCAATTGTCTGCAATGCAATCCGTATTAATAGGAACATCATCGGTATGCCCCTCTACGAGAATGTCGAGCTCTTTATGGTCATTCACCACTTTTGCTATTTTCTCTAATACGCTGCCTGCCTGTTCATTGATTACCGCACTTCCACTCCTGAATAGCATTTTATCTGATAAAGAAATATATACAACTCCCTTCTTAACTTCAATATTCACATCATCGGAATTTACATCACTGAGTGACCTTTTCAAATTCATCACCAAAGCTAAATTGGTGGAATCCTTTTTTGACATAGATGAAGTAAGATCTTTGATGTATTTGTCTTTTTCATTCATTGCATCCAGTGATTTTTTGATACTTTCTGCACCGGCCTTACTCACCACAGACAAATCAGATAATCTATCCAAAAGATTGTTATTATTTTTCTTCAAATACTCCATTTGCTCTTCGAGCCCCTTGATTTTACCATCCTTGGCTGAATTGGCATTACTTATATCATTAATCCTTGTTTTGTATTCTAGCACAATATCTTCCTTGGACGACTGACATTCTGCAACGGATTCCTTGCATTTTTGAAGTGCAGATTTTAATTCTTCCTGCTCTGCTTGTAAGTTTTTATATTTTTTGGAACTCACACAAGAGCCGGTAAACAAAGAAATACAAACTAAATAGTAAAATAATTTCATAAGTTAATTTCAATTTAATTGATTAAACCACAACAAATAGAACGCAAAATTATTGATATATTGTAATTTAATTTAATAATATTATACAAGACATGGAGCTCGAACCTAAAAATGTATTTGGAAATCCTTTAATGACCTGCAGTATTTCACCTTTGACAGGGTTTTATCGTGATGGTTGTTGCACAACGGGTGAGGAAGATTTGGGAATGCATACTGTTTGTATCGTAGCTTCAAAGGAATTTCTTGATTTTTCTAAACAAAAAGGAAACGACCTGAGCACCCCTAGACCAGAGTTCTCCTTTAGTGGGGTAAGGCCAGGTGACCGTTGGTGTTTGTGTGCATTAAGATGGGTTGAAGCTTATGAAGCGGGTATGGCCCCTTCGGTTATTTTAGAATCCTGCAATAAAGACGTACTTAGGATTATCCCTTTTGAAATTTTATTGGAATTCAAGCATACCGAAATAGCTGCTGAATAATCCCTCGTCCTTCTCCTAAACCCAAATTAAGACTCTTGGTCCGGGTCTTTTGGATCGGCGTAAAAGTACCTCTTAATGATGTCTTCTGCCCAGGTTTTACCTCCTAGCCCAAAGGATATCGCCAATGCCAGCCCAATGGTTCCAAAGAAAATACTTACAATATTGGTAATTATGGTTTCCCCAATGCCCATTTGCGTAAGTGCAATAGCTACCGTAAAAAATGCAATACTGTAAAAAACCAACTTCCCTATTAGATCAGGGTTTTCAAAATTACTTTCTTCAAGACTACTAAATACAAGGCTACTGACAAATTCAGCAAGATAAAACCCTATAATAATCAGCACACAGGAGATGAGGACATTCGGAATGAACATCAATAACTGATTCAATAAATCCGAAACGAGCTCAAGTCCCAAATGATTAAAAAAGTTCACCAATACAATTAACATAATCGCCCAGAAACAGATCCTGGACAGTATTCCTGAAAAACCATTTTTTACACCACGCTTCTCAAGAAACCTGTGCACTCCGGATTTTTTAGCCAGATTATCTATACCCATAGCATGACTCAACCGCAGAATGACCCATTGAATAATTTTCGCAATTACCCAACCAACCAATAAGATCAGAACCGCATTGATCAGGCTCGGAATGTACATGATGAAGGATTGCATCAAATTGTAAAATGAATTTTGTATATCGTCAAGGAGGTTCATGGCTGAAAATTATTAGGAAGTAAAAGAAATTGGATGTGCAATTTAGTCAAGTTTTGATGATTCAGTTTCCAGATCTTCGGTTATTTTTCTAACCAGCTTGATCTCACTCAGAAAAACCTTCGCAATAACCCTGAAAATAGTATAAGTGGGAATTGCTAAAATCATCCCAAAGATCCCATTAACCCTTGCACCAATCATGATAACAAGAAAAATTTCAAGAGGATGGGCTTGAACTCTTTTAGAAAAAATATATGGCTGGACAATGAAATCATCCAATAGTTTAACAATACTAAAAACCAACAAAACCTTAATCAACAATGGAATGGTCTGTTGATAAAAATTCATGTCCAGACTGGAAGAAATAGTCAACAAACATCCAAATGCAGCGCCAATTAATGGACCTAAGTAAGGTATGATGTTCATGATACCATAAAAGAACGCGATCAACATGGCATTCTTTATACCTATCAATCCCAGCAAACTGGAAATTAGAACCATTAATATCGTCATTTGCAGGACTATACCACCAAAATATTTAGTCAGCAAAGCACTAATGTCCTGTATGACATCTCTTACTTTTGATTCTGTACCTGTGGGTACCAAAGCCAAAACCATCTTGGTAAAAAGTCCCCGCTCTTTAAGAAAAAAAAATGAAATAAAAATAATCGAAAAAACACCGATCAGAATATTCCCTGCCTGCCCCAATAATGTTCCAAAAAATGCACTAATATGCGCAGGATCAAAATATTCACCTACCAGCCCTTTCACCTGATCTGCCGCACTGGCTCCCGGCTCCAAGCCTAAAGAACGCAACCAGGCATTCACTTTTTCTATGGGCTCTTGCAGTGCAGAAGAGATACTGTTAAAATCAACCTTGGACAGTACAACAGCTTGCTGAATGACGATAGGAATAAAAAGATACAATACGCCGCCAACAATAAAGAATATCAAAAATATGGTAAATAAAGCACAGACAGATTTTCCAAAAGAAAAACGTAGTAATTTAAACTTGACCAATAGAAAATTCATGATAGGTTCTCCAATCATGCTGATAACCCAACTGATTAATACATAACTTACAACTTCACTAAAATATCCCAGGACAAGAATAACCAAGGAGCACAAGAGAAAGCCAATAACATACTTATAATACTTTTGCCACATAGTATGGGTAATAATAGGCCTTCCGTTTGAAAACGATATCTAAACTTTTAAATGTAATTTTTAACCAACAGCTACAACCTCCGCCACTGGATGAATCCAGTGATGTGTATCTGATAATCGACCTTTCCTTAAACCATTAATGGTAGATTTAAGGTATTTTGAAAGATCACAGTGTTCCGCATTCAGAAGGATGTCCTCACCTTTATATCCAATTTTGGAAACATTGGCAACAACAGCCGCAGTACCCGCACCAAATACCTCAAGCAACAATCCTTCTTTGTATGCAGCATAAATTTCTTCCATACTGACAGGTCTTTCCTCTACCTTAATCCCTTTTTCTTTCATTAATGTGATAAGGCTGTCTCGGGTTATACCCTTCAAAATCGTACCGCTTAGATTCGGTGTCAATACTACATCTTTTAAAACAAAAAAGATATTCATGGTACCCACTTCCTGAACATACTTGAACTCTTTCGCATCCATCCACATAACCTGATCATAGCCTTTTTCCTTGGCTAACATGGTTGGATAAAGACTTGCACCATAGTTTCCTGCTGCCTTCGCTTCTCCTACCCCACCATCACAGGCTCTGACATAATGCTCTTCTACCAACAAACTAACCGGCTTGCTGTAATATGGACCAGAAGGCAAGGTCATGATCATTAGTTTAAATGTTTCAGAAGATTTAACCCCAACAAATTCATCCGTTGCCATCATAACAGGTCTTATATACAAGGCACTCTCCTCATCTCTCGGAATCCAATCCTTATCGATGATCAACAATTGGCTTAAAGCTTCTATAAATATATCCTCAGGAAATTCAGGCATGCACATTCGTTTTGCCGACTCATTTAATCTTCTGGCATGCATCTCCGGCCTGAATAAAAGGGGAACTCCATCATCTGAAATACTTGCTTTCATGCCTTCAAAAATCGCTTGACCATAATGCCAGGCCATCGTAGCAGGATGAAATGGTATCTTATGCAAAGGACATATTTCAAAATTTTTCCACTCTTTTCCATCAAAATCAGCAACAAAAATATGATCCGCAAACACTTTGCCAAATGGAATGTTGTTGAAATCAACTTCCGCAAGTCTGCTTTCTTTGGTTTTGGAAATCTTAATTGTCTTATGCATAGATTGGTTTTTTACAAATGTAGATAAAACTTTACTTTTATACCGGCCAATTAGCCATTTAATAAAATAATTTTAACCTTGGAAAAATTTAACAACATACTTAAATACTATAACGTTCCAGAATTAGATTTGGTTTCACTTAATAATAAACCAAAATTTCAGAATATTGTTTTGATTTCCAAAAATGTACTCGACGACCAGACGCACATGGAGTTCTTATCTAAAATCCTTGCTTCTGTAAAACTTGTGCAAAATGAAAATACTTCATTGATTGAACTAAATGAGGATACCTACTTTCCACTTAAAGAATTGTCAGAAGAAAATAAATTGGACATTATTGCCTTCGGCATCAAGCCGTCTCAATTGATGTTAAATGGATTCGAAGAACTTCATAAAACTTATACCATTAACCATTTAAGAATACTTTTTGCCCTTGCCGTACCGATGTACAATGGTCAGGATGTACAAAAAAAAATGCTCTGGCTTGCGCTTAAGTCCTTAAAAAATATGTCATGAAAAAACTTGTATTCGCAAGTGCAAATCAGCATAAAAGCAGCGAAATCAAATCCATCCTGCCAAAAAATATTGAACTGATAAATCTAACGGACCTTAATATTCTGGAAGACATACCTGAGACCGGAGATACCCTGCAAGCTAATGCTAAGATTAAAGCAGAATATGTCCACCATCGCACCGGTTTGGATTGCTTTGCCGAAGATACAGGACTTGAGGTCTATTGTTTGAATAATGAACCTGGAGTTTTTTCAGCAAGATATGCCGGACCTCAAAGAAATTCTTCTGACAACATGAATCTGTTGTTGCATAAAATGCAACTGGAATCAAATCGGAAAGCCAGATTTAGAACTGTAATAGCTTTGATTTGGCGGAGTGAAATATATTATTTTGAAGGAATCATTGAAGGCTCCATTGCAAATAGCACTTCCGGTTCAAAAGGCTTCGGATACGACCCTGTTTTTATTCCTAATGGCTTTGACCAGAGTTTTGCCGAACTGGGTGAAGAAATTAAAATTTCCATCAGTCATCGCACCATTGCGGTGAATAAAATGTTGGCGTTTCTTAGAAATCAATAATAAAAATCAAGAATAGTAAAGGTTGCCAGAAATATACTGGCAATTCCATTGGTCGTAAAAAATGCAAGGTTGATTCGATCCAGCCTGTTGTTGGATATAATTGCATGCTGATAAATCAAAAGGAAAATAAATCCCGCTGCTCCTGTCATCATCCAATATTCCAACCCGTAATCCCGGTAGAGAATAAAAGAACATGACAAAATACATAAGGCACAGACGAAATGAAGTACAGAAGAAATTGCAAGGGCCTTCTTTAATCCAAATCGACTTGGAATAGAATACAATTTTTCTTTCCGGTCAAATTCAATATCCTGTAAGGCATAAAGAACATCAAATCCCGCAACCCAGGTAATCACCGCAAATCCATAAAGCAAAGGCAGTAAAGCTATGTGTGAAGTGACAGCTATGTATGCACCTATCGGAGCCAACGAAAGTCCTAATCCTAAAAACACATGGCATAACCAGGAAAATCTTTTGGTGTAACTATAACCAAAAACAATAAATAGAGCTACCGGGGAAAGATAAAAACAAAGTGGATTGATAAAAAATGCACTGAGTATAAATAAAACAACATTGATCATTATAAAAATAATGGCGGACCTCGAACTAACTGCACCACTGGGAATTTCTCTTAATGCAGTACGTTCATTTTTTTGATCTATAAATCTGTCTGCCCATCGGTTGAACGCCATGGCTGCATTTCTTGCCGTCACCATACAGACCAATATTAAAGCAAGTATTTTATATTGGACTGGTTGAAGCTCATGATTATTCACTGCAACAAAAAAACCAATCAACGCAAATGGTAAAGCAAAAACCGTATGGCTGAATTTTACTAAAGAAAAATAGGACTTCATAAACCCAACAAAAAAATGATATCTTTTGAATTTAATCTAAAAAAATAAAGCTCCTGAATAATTCAGGAGCTTTATTCTTTTATTAAACTATTTCAAATCTCTTAATTAGCAGATGTACCTGGAGTTGCTGGTTTAGCGTTTGGATCCTTCTTAACAACACCTGAAATAGTCAGGTAAGTTTGAGCAGGATTCGTGTTAGCTGTAACTGTAACTCTCTTGGTTTGCTTTGATCCATCATCAGAACCTTTTCCTTTAGAATCAAAATCAATTTTAATTTCTGCAGAAGCACCAGGTGCAATAGGCTCTCTTGGCCAATCAGGAACAGTACACCCACAGCTTCCTTTTGCATCGGATATTACCAATGGCTCGCTACCTGTGTTTTTAAATTTGAATGCATATTTTACATGCTCTCCTTCTTTAACTTCACCAAAATCATATACCATAGTCTCATATTCAACTGTGGTAGTTGGACCAGTTGGAGCAGCTGGTGTAGCTTCGCCCGCAGGATTGGCAACATCACCTGGATTTGCTACTGTTCCGGCAACAGCAGGATCTGTAGTCGCACTTTGGTTTGATGCACCATCATTCTTGCATGCAACAACGGAAAGGAGTATCGCAAAAAATGCCAAACTCAAAAAATTCTGATTTTTCATGTTCTATTAAATTTTAATTATGATCATTTTATAATTCGGATGTAAAATTATCATGACTCCATCAAATGAAATTTATCCTTTACCAAACGGTATGTTAATGTTTTTTTAATTCTGTGATTTTGCCAAAACCCACCGATCAAATTCGGCTAAATCCTTGAAATTCAAACAATTTATTTTTTTTAACCCACCTTTCCTTGCCGCTTGCACACCAAATCTTATGTCTCTTATACCCTTTAAATTGTGCGCATCCGGGTTGATCGAAATGATGGCTCCCCTATCCTGGGCATAAGGAATCCAGCGCCAGTCTAAATCCAGCCTCATGGGATTGGCATTCAACTCAATCACCACATCATTGGAGATACATGCATCTATCATCTTCTTATAATCAACAGGATATCCCGGTCTGGACAATAACAATCTTCCTGTTGGATGGCCAAGTATTCTTGTATACGGATTCTCAATGGCTCTTATTAGTCTTAGCATTGCCTTGTCTTCATTCATCTTTAGATTACTGTGTATAGAGGCAATTACCAAATCAAATCCCGCCAATAAATCAGCATCATAATCTAAGGAACCATCTGAAAGTATGTCTGATTCTATGGATTTGTAAATTTTAAATGGTGCCAACTGAATGTTCAATTGGTCAATCTCACGCCACTGCATCTCCACCCGTTCGATGGACAAACCATTCGCATAACCTGCAGATTTGGAATGATCGGAAACTACTAAATAGGAATAACCTAACTTAATGCACTCTTTCGCCATTTCCGCAATGCTGTATAATCCATCGCTGTATGTGCTGTGATTATGAATTACCCCTTTAATGTCCCCTTCCTCAATGAGTTCCTCCTCTTTAAATAAGCTGAAATCATCAAGATCTCTGCATTCAGCAGGTATATAGGATTTATTGATGCTTCTGAAATATTCTCGTTCATCAAAAATTGTAGAATGGCTGGGCTTTAACTCAAGGTAAGAATAAAATGCTGCCGATCCTCCGGTATGAGACAATAGTGCATAGGCGTCTAAAGGCTCTTTATATAGGATAAACTGTACCGGCAAAATTCCATTCCATAATCCATTTATTTCATTCTGGTCTTTTGAAATAATGGATAACTCCTCCGGACACATTTGTATTTCCTGATCGATCAACCAACTAATTTTTTGGACGATCTCATGAGCTCTTGCAAGTTCACCCACCAATATGATTTTTAACTGTGGATTCATTGCTCGCAAAATTTTTTCCATTTTATCAGCCTCACTTAAGGCATAAGATCCCAAGAATGAATTCTGATTTGACTTAAAGTATTCAAGACTTTTTATTAAGTCTTCTTGTATCTTTATACCAAAGCCCTTGTATTGTACTAATCTGTTCTCTTTACATGCATATAGCAATTCTCCCGGATTCTCAATTTCCATCTCCCTCCATATTGCCTTGAGCTTCTTGGGTCCGATTCCTTTTATGCTCATCATTTCTCTTACTCCCTCCGGAGTTTTAGCCCTCAATTGTTCAAGTGCGTCAAAACTCCCTTTTGAATTTATTTCGAGTATTTTTTCACCAATGGTTTTTCCAATTCCTTGGATTTCCATGAGTTCTGCCAATGTCTTTTCGGAAAGATCAACATCCAGCTTTCTTAAATTCAAATAAGCATTGGCATATGTCCTGATACGAAATTCGTTTTCACCATGCAACTCCATAAGTCCGGCCATTTCATTAAACAGAGAAGCTAATTCCTTATTTTCCATGATTGTCTCTTAATTGTTTCCCAAAGATAAGATACTGTATCTCAGCCAGCACCAATAACAAAAAATCAGTTCGCTACATAAAGTCAATCCTTCGTTTGGATACTAACTTGGAGGATTAATTGCTACTTTTGCATGGTAAAATAAACTTTATGCATTATCATACGCTTGGAGAAATTCCGCACAAAAGACATACCCAATTTAGAAAAAAAGATGGCGGCCTCTTCAGTGAACAACTTTTTTCAACCGAAGGGTTTTCTGACCTGTATTCAATTCTCTATCATCATAATCCCCCAACACAAATAGTCCAGGTGGATGAACCGTTCTCTTTTGCACCAAAAACTATTCACGACAAACAACTTAAACACAGATGTCTTAAGGGATTTAACATTACTCCCGAAGCTGATTATTTAAAAAGCAGAAAACCCGTTTTGGTCAATGAGGATTGTAAGATTAGTCTTGCTGCCCCGTCTCAAAGCATGAATAGTTATTTTTTTAAAAATGCCGATGCAGATGAAGTGGTTTTTATTCATCAGGGCAATGGCGTACTGAAATCAATTTATGGCCAAATTCGCTTTTCTTATGGCGATTATCTGGTAATCCCCAGAGGCACCATTTATCAATTTCATTTCGATGATGCTGATAATCGTCTATTGATAGTAGAATCTGCAGGCCCAATAACTTTTCCAACACGTTACAGGAACAGTTTTGGTCAACTTTTAGAACATTCTCCTTTTTGTGAAAGAGACATTCGCAAACCTGTCGATCTGGAAACGCATGACGAAAAAGGAAATTTTCTTTTATACATAAAAAAACAAGACAACATATATCCATACCACTATCTTGGTCACCCGTTTGATGTGGTAGGTTGGGATGGATTTGTTTACCCGTTTGCCTTGTCCATTCATGACTTTGAACCCATTACTGGGAGGGTACACCAACCCCCACCGGTACATCAGACTTTTGATGGGCGGAATTTCGTCATTTGCTCCTTTGTCCCACGCCTCTATGATTATCACCCACTTTCTATTCCTGCACCTTACAACCACAGCAATATAGACAGCGATGAAGTTCTCTATTACGTGGATGGCGATTTTATGAGCCGTAAACATGTTGAACGCGGAATGATCACTCTGCATCCGGGCGGCATACCTCATGGTCCACATCCCGGTACGGTAGAAAAAAGTATTGGTGCTAAAGAAACAAAAGAATTGGCCGTAATGGTCGATACTTTCAAACCCCTTTTAATGACTGAATTTGCAGTTGGGATTGAAGATCCTGATTACTACTTAAGCTGGCTTACCAATGAGGAAGGTAATGGTGGCATTAAATTGAATAACATAACATCCTGATCTAATTTAAGCCCACAGGAATTTAAAATTTGACCTCAGGAAATTTTTTAGAGGATTTTTAACGATGCCTTTTCGTCGTTATTTATCTACTGGATCTGCGACAGGATTTTCATAAGGTTTGTTTTTAGAACCAAAAACCGAAATATGAATATACCGGTTTGGATTTAACCTCATGTCTTGCAACAAATACTCAAGGTTTTTGCTGGTTTTTTCAAGATTCTTGTATAATGTTGGATCATTGATCAATTTTCCCAAACTGCCCTTTCCTTGTTCAATTTGTGACAGGACTTGATTCAACTGTGTTATAGATTTCTTACCCTCGGCTAATGTTTGATCCAAATGATTGATCGTTGTATTGACATCCTTAACCAATTTACCGGGATCAGATTCTTTTACCTGTTTTGTGATTACGGAAATATTCTCCAAACTCTGTGATATGGCTTTGGAATCGGATGCCAATGAGGTAGTCAATGCATCTACGTTTTTTAAAGATTTTTGGATATGATTGGAAGACGCACTCAAGACTGCTTCAAGTTGCGCTGAAATCTTGGCAAGATTATGTAATGTTGCTTTGACATCCTGTGCCGCAACATTGAATTCCGTTTTAACTCCGGTAGAGTTGAATAAGGTATCTAATGAAGCACTCAGCAACTTGGTATATTCTTCAAATTCATTCTTAGGAAACATTCCGCTCAGCAAGGATTGAACCTCTGTGTTTAAATAGGACTTATTTGGTACACAGTCGTCCAAACAATGATGATCAAATCTTAATTCTATTGCCTTGCCTCCAATGATGCCGGTAGAAATCAGAACTGCTTTACAACTTTGAGGCAATTTTATTTTGGACTTAACATCCAATGTGACCACAACAGAATCAGGATTCTCAGATTTTAATTCAACTTTTATAACCGTTCCAACTTTAATTCCTCGTGCCAACACCGGTGCCGAGGCATCCAGCATCTGGACATCCTTAAATACAGCATAATAAATTTTGGACCGATCAAAAAGATTGCTTCCTTTTAAAAATCTGTAACCAATGATCAATATTGCCAAAGTCACTGCGGTAAGTAGACCAATCTTAGTTTCGGATGAAATTTTCAAAGCTAAAGCAGTTTAAAAACTCAAAAATAATCCAATTTTGAAGCTTACACCTAATTTTCGTAAACCTTGACGAATTCCTTGCTGATATTCAATATGCAAATTTATTTTTTTGGCATGGAATTGCTTTCAGCAGTCAACAACTTTGGTTCATCAAGTTGCATGAAATAGGCCAGGATCCCATCCGCAATCATTTCAGCTAATTCATTTTGACCACTTTCAGAAACCAGGTACGCTTCTTCCTCCGGATTAGAAATAAAGCCCATTTCTATCAGAACACTTGGCATGGCAGCCTGGTGCAAGACCATAAATCCGGCCTGTCTTACCCCTCTGCTCCCTCCCGGATGCTTATACCTAAATGTAGATTCACATAGTGTTGCCAATTGGTTACTTTGCTCATGGTTAGCATCTTGGAAATTACAAAGCATGATAAAATCTGCATCATTGTCATGCCCGAAAGTCATGATTGGATCCTTATTGTAGGATAAGTTCTCCCGCTTCGCAACCTCCAGGTTCTCCTTTAACTTATGCAATCCCATGATATAGGTTTCTGTACCATGTGCATGTGGTGAGGAGTTAGCATTACAGTGTAGAGAAATAAACAATTCCGCCCGCAGATTATTGGCCACTGCTGTCCTTTCATGCAACTCAAGATATTTATCTTCTTCCCTCGTAAGCAAAACATCGGTGTTAGGCATCCAATGACTTAACAATTCTGATAGTTTCCTGGCGACAGCTAATGTTATGTCTTTTTCTTGCGCAATCCGACCTTTTGCCCCACAATCTTTTCCACCATGCCCGGCATCTAAAACAATGGTATGCCTGCCAATAATTTGTACTTTTGGGTCGTTATTTGCGATGATCCCTGATGGTATGAGCTGAATAAGCCCACATAAGAGGACATAGCTAGCCCAATGAGCTTGCTTTACGTAGTTTTCCATTTGAGTTCTTATTTCTTAAACAAAGATATACATATTAAACAATTTTATATATAATTTGAATTAAATTTTTGATTTGGGTCTAAGAATCTTCTTTTTCATGTTTTATTTACTCTCCGTTATCTCTGCCCAGGATAGCCGGGTAAAACCTCTACAGATTGATTCAAGCAGTGCGGATTCTCTCATTCTCAGAGACTTTAAATTATTTTCTGTCTCTAAAGATTCTATTGAGGAACCCGTGGATTATCAGGCCAAAGACAGCATCGTTTTTGACTATAACAACAAATGGATTCACCTATATGGTGAGGCCTCTGTAAAATACCAAACCATGACGCTCAAGGCGGATTACATCCGAATTGACATGAACTCAAGTATAGCTTATGCAGAACCGCTCACAGACAGTCTGGGACAAAAAACAGGGATACCAAAATTTGCAGACGGCAGTCAATCTTTTGATGCTCAAAAAATTCGTTATAATTTCAAATCCAGAAAAGGGATCATTACGCAAATCGTTACAAAAGAAACAGATATTTATATCCATGGAGAAACCACAAAGTTTATTTCAAAACAATCTGCTGGATCTAATGGAGACGATATAATCTACAATAAAAATGGAATTTTTACCACTTGTGACAGTCCTGAGCCTCATTTTGGTATTTACAGCAATAAACAAAAAATCATTCCGAATAAACTCATTATCATTGGTCCATCCATTGTTAAAATCAAAGGAATACCCACCCCTCCATTTATGTTGCCTTTTGGTTTTTTCCCAATCTCCAAAGACAGAAGTTCAGGTTTAATTTTTCCAAGAAATTATGATTATGATCCTCGATATGGATTTGGGTTGAGAGAAATCGGTTACTATTTTCCAATAAATGATTTCCTTGATTTAAAATTACTTACGGACATTTGGTTTAAGGGTTCATTGAGAATTTTAACATCCGGCAACTACAACAAAAAATATAAATACAATGGGAGTTTTAGCTTGGAATATTCTAATTTGAAAGAGAGAATTCCAAATGATTACAGAACAATTACAAAAATGCCCTTGCGCCTCACATGGCGTCACGCACAGGCACAAACTGCTCATCCTTACAGAAGCTTTTCGGGTGATGTAAATATTTCAACGGGATCATTTGACCGTGTTGTATTTCAGGATGCAAGAAACAGATTGAACAGCCAGCTCCGATCCAATCTTACCTACAATTACCAATTTCCTAATTCACCTTTTTCATTGATAGCCACCTTCAATCATGACCAAAACCTGAATACCGGAATCATCAACATGACCTTACCTCAATTAGACGTAAGAATGAGACCGATTACTCCCTTTAAAAATAATAAAAAAATTAGTGCAGAACCCAATTGGTATGAACGCATCAACCTCAATTATAACTCAAGTCTTTCAAATCGATTCAGCACTTTGGACACTAATCTTTTTAAACAAAGTACACTGGACACTATGCAATATGGGGTAAAACATACCGCAAACATGGATGCCTCATTCAGGATATTAAAGTACTTCAGTCTAACTCCTGGCTTAAATTATTATGAAGAGTGGTTTAATAAAAAAAGAGAATTAACGCTCCTGGATACCCTAATTATCCGCAAGGATGCGAATGGAAATACTATCGATACTATTTTCGGTTTGGAACAAAATAAAGTGCAGAGAGGTTTTTATGCATACCGTAACATCTCCGCTAATCTAAATCTCAGCACCCAAATCTATGGTCAGGTTCTTTCAAAAAAAGGTTGGTTCCGCGGAATTCGTCACGTAATTGCACCAAGCTTAAATGCGAGCTTTGCACCGGACTACAGCAAAGCACCATTTAACTATACCAAATATGTGGATACAGATACAAGAGCTGAAAAAAATATTCCAAAAAAATATTTGATTTATCAGGGAAGTCCTTTTGGAACAAGTAATCCTCCTGCCGAAAATTTTCAAATTAATTATAGTGTAAACAATAGAGTTGAATTGAAATACTATTCTAAAAAAGATTCCAGTTTTAAAAAAATACCAATCATTGAAAATTTTTCCTTTGGTGGGAACTATAATGTTTTTGCAGACTCTTTCAAACTAAGCAACATCAGCGGAGTAGGGAGAAACTCCATTTTTAAAGGACTCACCACGTTCACTTATTCAATAACTGTGGATCCTTATCAAAGAATTTTGGTTGGCAACACCGAGGTAAGAAAGAATGCCTACTTGCTAAATACGGATAAAAAATTGTTCAACGTTGTTTCTGCTTCATTTGGGATTGTTAACTCTGCTACTGTAGGTCAGATTTTCAGACTGCTCGTAAAACAAAAACCGGTTGCGGATGGTCTTCCGTCCTTGGAAAGTATGTTGGAAACTTTCAGCCTCAACCATAATATGCAATACTCATTCGTTAGACAAACGAATGGCAGAGATACCATCAAACTTGACTATAACAGTATAAGCACCTCAGGAAATATTCCCATCACCAAAAATTGGAGTGCGCGAATTGGACAAATTGGCTATGATTTCTTAAGAAAAGCACCCACATATCCTGATTTTGGATTGGTGCGTAACCTGCACTGCTGGACAATGGAATTTCAATATTACCCGCAATCCAGAGCATTTTCTTTTTTCATTGGTGTCAGACCAGGGTCTCTGGATTTCATAAAAATTCCAAACAACCAAAATATTACAGGAGGGCGCTAAGAAATTAATAACCGCCAGCGCTTTGATTTATAAGTATCTCACGATGATAAAAAAACTCAACACGATAAATGGGTTTGTAATTTTATCAGGATCATATTCAAATACCCAATCCCTCTTATCATTCCTGTATTCATTATAGATAGAAACCAGACTATTGTTTGACCCATCCTTAAGTCGCCAATCTATTCCTTCCTCGTCTATTTTTGCAAACAAGGTAAATGCCTCCTGATTATCTGTTATTCTCCAATGATCATACTGCCCAGGCCAAACAGGTACAGCGGTAAAGGTTTTACCTGACATCTGCAATGTCCATTCATCGGGTTTGTCCGCCCAGCGCAAACGAATGCTTCCGGACTCTTCCAAAATCCTGCAATCCCATCCGGCAAGCCTGTCTTGATTCATAAACCGAATCCTTAGAAATCCTATCTCTTCATCTATTGAATCCCGCAGACTCCATTCGCCTAAATCATTTTCATAGACTGACCTTCCATAGTAGACACTCTGTGCTTCAACATAGGTTAAAGCAAGTGCAAACAAAATAATTAAAAGTCTTGACATCCTAAAAAGGCAGATCGTCAAATTGCTCCGAAGCCGTAGCAAATGGATCCTGTTCAGAATCCCCGGAAACAATTTGCTCTCCCGCCTTGGATTGACTCTGGTCTTGGGCTTCTACCTTCCAGGCTTGCAAATTCGTGAAAAATTTTTCCTGCCATTCCCTTCCCCTTAAGTCAAAATGAACCGTAATTTGTTGACCAGCTTGAAACTTATCAATCACACTGCAGCGATCCTGAACCAATTGGAACTTAAGATATTGAGGGTATTGCTCTTCCGTAACAATTACAAATTCACGTGTCTGGAAATTCGCGGACTTGCTTTCCATTGGGAAAACCTTGTGCAACTTACCGCTAATGTTAAAACTCATATATAAAATTTATACAAAAGTACAAAATTAGCCAAAGGTCAAGCCACTTTGTTGGACCTCTTTAAAAATAATTAACCAACCAACATCCAAACTTCCTCTAAAACCCTTACAAATTCTTCATGGCCATCTGCTAATCAAAACAGGATTAGTAAATTAAAATAAAAAGCCCTCCATTGCATAACAACGGAGGGCTCCTGTAAATATGATATTAACCTTGAAGCCAATTATTGATTCATCATCACCAATTTAAAGCTCTTGGCAAATCCGGAAGCCTCAACCCTTAGGGTATAAATACCTGCAAGTGGCATTTGACTTCTCTTGATTTTGATGAAATTTCTTCCTTTAACAGCGTGCTCAGTTTGCTGAGAAATTAACGCACCATTAATATCAAAAATCTTATAAGTATAATTCATTTCTTCCTTCACATCCATCGGAATACTTGTAAGCTCCACAAATGGGTTTGGTATCGGAATGCCAAACACAACTTCATCTTGCTGCTGGATGACTTTATTGCCCCATCTGATATCCATTTCCTTGAATTCCGGATCATACATTTCCGCTTGCAAAACATCAGAACAAATTCTTACGGTCTGCCCAAAAGAAGTATTAAGTTCCGCACGGAATTCAACACTAAACAATGCTTGTCCTGGCTCAAGAGTCACAGCATCATCGGATGTCCAGGAAACCAACAATATTCCATCATCCGCAAATCGCTCATTGATGTGTACATCCTGAAGATTTATCTTTCCGGTTTTTATGCCTACATACTGATTTTGATTGGCATCAAACTTAAGCGTAAACTGCATTCCCTGCGCAACCTGTTTACGTTCAGTAAATACATTTAAAAGATTAGTTCCTGATCCAAATCCACTGAACAGATCTACAGGCTGTGTTGTCCTGGTAGCTATCCCGCCGATGCTGTCCCAGATTGTCTGACTAACATCACCTATCTTAAATCCGACGAAATCAACATAATTCATATTTCCAGCCATCGATTGAATCCTGTATTCCTCCGGGAAATTCTGATACCATGGATCTTCAGGATCCGGAAATTGATACATCGCATGGATAAATTTCCAGGATGTTGAATTTCTGAATTTATAATCATATCCCAATATTAATTTCCTCAATGCAGACATATCACTCGCAGTAATTACCTTATCTCCGTTTACATCTGCAGCCAACATTTTCCAAGGTGAACCTAATGCTTTAGATCCTAATATATGTTTTTGAATTTGTAAGATATCCAGTGTGCTGATCCCCTCCAGATAGTTTCTCTCCTTTTTTACTTTTACCTGATAATCATATCCGAGCAATAAATCAGGAAAAACATATTTACCATCAAACTCAGCTTCTACCGTCCCGGATAAATTTTCCACCAGAACCACTGACTCAGGTATAGGCTTTCCATACGGCGTTTGAATTAAACCTGCTATATTTCCCCTGGTAAGGTTCCCCGGACAAATTTTATTATTATCCTGTACAATAACAGTGGATACACAAAAATCCTGCAATCCGGTATATTGATCCGTAACCCACATCTCTACTCTTCTCTGGCCTACACTGTCACAAGTGTACCTTCTGAACTTGTCGGAACTGTCTCTGCTGAACGAAAATGTAATTGGATTTCCACACAACTGGTAACTATTTCTGTTCAAATCAGTAGCCCAAACATCCACCACTCCTTCCACATCTCCATCTCCATCTACATCTATGCCATTTAAGTTTATCGCAACGCCTGTCAAACAATAAGCAGTCGGAAGTTTACAATTAATGACTCGCACAATTTGAAAACAAACCTCCCGATTACCACATTGATCCTCAAAAACCCAGATAAATCGGTGCTCTCCAACAGGTAAATCCCCATCCCAACTTATGGTATTGCCCTGCTCAGAATGTGTACTGTCTATTAAACCATTATTGTATAAATCCAACTTAAAATTAGATCGGATAAGCTGATTCGGAGTGCAATCATCTACACCATAATGGCTTATTCTGACTCGCTCCTTCAAACAATCCACCCCGCTTAGACAAACCATGATAGTATCACAATCATCTCCAATTTTAGGAGGAAGCTTATTGGATACTTTTATGATCTGTTCATGTGTCCAATGAGGAAGAATAACATTACCCTGAGCATCATAACTTTGTTGACACCAATCAATGACTTTCCATTTTCTTAACAGCTTAAAACAAAGTGAAGAGTCCTGAATGTAATTGAAAACATGATCCTCATAACTAGCACCCGGACGGGAACAATCAACGGATAAAAATTTTGGAAAATTATACCCATCAGGTAAGTTCTTTGGTTCCACATCTGCACCACATACATAAAGAATGGTATCCCTTGGCCAAATAATATCCTCTTCACCAAAACTATCAATTGGGTTTACATAAATTCTTTGAGTACAGGTGTCTAACCTGTCCATGTTGTCTCGGATTACAAAATTCCTTGCTAAATACCCAAGACCACATTGATTCAAAAATGTGTCCACATATTCATGCATGTGAACAATACAATTATCGTAATAATCTGGCTTGCCAAACCTGGATAAATCCACTGTATCCAAATGTGGGTTACAGGCAATACTATAGTCATGAGGACATTTTATTACTGGGGGTGTTTTATCTTGTACTTCCACCTCAACCATACAATCATTAAAATTTCCACTTTGATCTTTTACTCTGAATACAACCATCACCTTTTTACCGGCATCCTCACAACAAAAAACAACCTCCTGTCTGAATTGATAATCTTTTATACCACATGGCTCGCCCAGATCCATTCGCCTAACCAGAAAACTGTCCAGATGACAATCATCATGACTACCCTCATCAAAAACTTCGGCCTGTACATGAATTTCATCATCCCTCGTTAGGGTTACCACAACACCCTGGTCGCAAACTGCTGTTGGTGGGTTTTTATCTTCTACAGTAATCTTTACACTACACGAATCAAGATTATAACATGCATCATAAGCTCTGTAGGTAACATGATGCTCGCCAATAGGTAATTTAATATAACCACCATTTTGATTAAGCAATATTCCTCCACCATAAAACACATCCACATGTATACTGTCTTGGCAAGAATCAAATACAACTGCAGGTGGAAGATAAAATGTGGATGTACATTCGTATGACCCATTGGTAGTTACTGTAAAATCATAAGGACAATGCACATGCGGTGGCTTGGTATCCACAATTTCAATAGTCTGAGGAAATGATCTTATCATAGCAGTTCCACACCACCATTCTACCACACGCCACATTCTGATAATCTTTTTCTTACAGGAATTGTCCACCACAACCAGATCCTCATAACTTGTTCCTAAATTACAAAACAAATTAAAATCTGGCCACAATGGATATCCATCAACAGTCGGTACACCAGTTAAATCCGGATGTGGATTTCCTTTGGCATCTACCGGATAGGTATCGCTGCATTCTATATGGCAGTTATTTGAATGTACAAAATGCTTAGGGTAAACTACAGAATCAATCGGAATCCTCTTCAACCACTGGGTATCTGTACATACTCTTGATTTATTTCCATACTTATCTGTAGCCACCCATGATCTCACTACTCTTTTTACAAAAAGTGGATCACAGGTATATGGAAGTAGCTCTTCATTTACCAACTCAATCGTGGGATTCACATCACAGTAATCGAAAAAATATGGCGGTAGCCTAAAACTGGTATCGTTACAATACAAAGTATCGTTATGACATAAAATCACTGGAGCAAATTTATCCTCGATAAATAGTTTTCCCCAACAAGAATTTTTTGATGCGGAATCATAAACCATGACCGTAACATGCATCCCTACTTCATTCTCCGTTACATAGGGACTATAAGGCAACAACTTCATGTTGTAATCCATTACATCCACACGGTATCTGGCATCAGGACACCTTATGCCATCAGTTAAAAGCATGGTAGGTAAAATTTTAGCCTCGCAGTTGGGACCTAAAGATAGATTTCCCTTACCCCGACAAGCCAATACACACTGTGCATCCACTTGATGAAATATGCCAAAGGCTGCCATAAAAATGGCGAATACTAAGGATTGGAAAGAAGGCCCCGAAGGGCATAGTTTTCTTACTCCGAGGCAATAATTAATTGTCGGTAACATATGCAACAAGGTTAAAAAGGTTAGGATTCTCGGACTGTTACATCCTAAAATCTAAAATCATATTACAGGGAAACCAAAAAGAAAAGGCTTCAAACTTTTCTATTGGACAAATTCTTTGAGTATGAAACTATTAACAGGTGTATCCATTCAGCAATCGCTGAATTCTCATGGTTGGGTTGTAAACACCTCACGGCAATTCACAGCACAAATATAGAACAGGCATTGTCAAAAATCCTAATTATATATAAATTATTTTTTAATATTTATTTTTTATATGTTTAATTAATTGATTATCTATATTTTAAGTAATTTTTATTTTTTTATTTAATAAGTTAAAATATATATGATAGTTTGAATTATCTGGATAAATACAATCCGTACCAGGTATTTTTGAAATTAGAAAGTTATGACCGTAATGTGTACACTACACTTGTTTTAGATTATTCTGTGCAATAGGATTGTGTTTTGAAAGACATAAGACCATTAAAGAAAATCAATCCCTGAAAGTTCGAACTTTGATTCCCATCAATTCCATCCATACAATATATTCTTTGATTATGCCCGCTTAACAGCATCAACAAGCTTGGTGCACCAGTAGTAAATTAAGTATGTAAAGGTATCTTGACTTGGAATAAAAGTTCAAGTGCATAAAATGGGTTTAGCCAACCTTATAATTTGATAAACCAATAAAAAAAGGAAGACGCCTTTAGCATCTTCCTTCATAATTAAACTATTTAAAATTTAAACCTTATTGGTTTACCTTTTTCTACTCACTTTAGTTTTAGTGTGTGTTGTTTTTACCTTATTACCCTTTGGCCCCTGATGGACAGTCGTGGTTTTTGTTCTGGAAGCTTTAACTTTATTTCCGCCAGGACCAGTTCCAATCACCGTTGTTTTTTTAGTTGTACGATAATGTTTGACATTACCGGAATTTTTCGTCCTCACTGTTACAGAATGAACTCTTACTGGACTGTAAACTCTATGTGCCCTGACTACCCTATGTGTTGTAACTACCCTGTACCCTGGTCTGTACACTCTCACATGAGGTCTCCATACCGCCCAACCAAGTGGTCTCCATGGCCTCCACCAACCAGGATAAGTTGCCCATCTCCATGGTGACACCCATGGTCTATATACTGGTGCATACATAAATCTTATACAAGGCCAACCCCAAACATTCACTACTACATAATTGACCGACAACGCTGCATCCGGACCTCCTTTTCCTCCACTTGCTTCTTCTTCGTATGGCTCCACCATGAAAGATTCTCCAAATATCTCATCGTCTCCAATAATTTGAAGAACCGCAGATTCTGATCCATCCTTTTCTATTTCTATGACTGCTATATCTTGAGATTCTTTATCGTTTACAACCGCTTGCAAAATCAGCGCATGTACATCATCCTCTGTTTGATCCACTACACGGATATAATCAATTTCACCATCCCCGTTCAAATCCAAATTATTTACTTGGTTGGACTCGGTGTTTAACAATTTCTCAAATTCTTCAGGACTGGAAGATTTCTTAAACAAGTCCAAGGCTCCCTGCAAGCTAAAGTGATCACCGGGTAATCCTGTTTCTTTCTGATCGATCTCTGTATCCTGTGAACGAACCGCAAAGGATATCAGTGCAAATGCTAAAATTAAGTAAGTTTTCATTTTATCAATTTTTTTAGTAATTATTCCTTTGACTTTAACTTCTATTATTCGTTTAATTTAAGCACTTAAATACTTTGATCTTTACAAGATTATCTTCATCAAGCCGTATATTTGTGTAATCTTATTTAGTTTTAGTTTTTTTTTAGCCTTTTTAATTAGCGCACACCATAAGTATCATAAATATATGAAAACTTTTTTCTTATCATTCCTGATGATTTTTTGTCAGACCCTGACTTTTTCTCAATCTCCTTATAAGTTACCAGAGCTGGGGTTTACGTACAATGCTTTGGAACCTTATATTGACGCAATGACCATGGAGATTCACCTGACAAAGCATCATGCAGCCTACGTGAATAATTTAAATGCTGCTTTAAAAGGAACAAATGCAGAAAATTTACCTCTCCTCGATGTAATGAAAAATATTTCTGCATATTCTCCGGCTGTTCGCAACAATGCTGGTGGCCATTTTAACCACAGCCTTTTTTGGACAATTCTTACCCCGGAAAAGAATACCCAACCTTCTAAGGACCTCATGGAGGCTATTATCGATCAGTTTACCAGTATGGACAGCCTAAAAACTCTGTTGAACAAAGCTGCTGCTACCAGATTCGGTTCGGGATGGGCTTGGCTTTACATCAATTCGAATAAAAAATTAGCCATCTCTTCAACACCAAATCAAGACAATCCCTACATGGACGTTGTTGAACAAAAAGGTATTCCTATTCTCGGAATTGATGTTTGGGAGCACGCTTATTATCTCAAATACCAAAATAAAAGAGGGGATTATTTGGCAGCAATCTGGAATGTAATCAATTGGCAAGAAGTCAGCAAAAGATATCATGAAGTCATTCCGGTAAAAAAAGGCAAATTCGATGAATGGCCTGAAATCAAAGATTTCCACAAAACTTTATCTGAAACTTTTCACCCTAGTGAAGAAGGTGATTTAAAACCTATTCGAACCAGAAGCGGAGAAATGGTTAAAAAAGCCATCACTTTATCCAAATCAAAAATACCAAACGAATTCAACAATAAAGCAATTACTGACGCAATCAAAAAACTTGAATCAGGATCCAAAGCACTGGACAAAATTGTCCGTAAAAAAGGAAGCGACAAGGCAATTACCAAATCTCTTCACCAACTTCATGATATCTTTCATTTAATTGTTGACAAATGTGTGGTCAAAGAATAATTGCCATTTGCTGAAACTCAATACTGAATATACCAGTTTCAATTTGAATTGCCCAAAGAAAACCAAGATTAACAATTGTCAGGATTTCACTTAGGAGTGAAAAAGTTCCTACTACAATTCAACCATGCAATACTGAGTGGAGGCAAATTCCTCACATTGGATAATGAACTCATCTAATTTTATAAACTTAGAATTAGAATTTCTTATTCGGTTCTTTTATAAAATTGATGAATCAAGTCCTGTTCTTTGATTATTTCGGATTGGACAAAGTATCATTTACAAATGCAGGATTTTGTTCGTAATCCATTCCACATACAGGGCAAACGCCAGGTTTGTCTGAACCACTTCCTTTACAATTCATTGGACAAATATAGGCTGATGTAAACTCTGGCCCACTTTGGTCTACCTTTTGAATAACCGGAGATGAATTCTCTTCCTTTTTAACTTCTTTACAGGAAGAAAAAATAACTAATGTGCATGAAATTAAAAAAAAGTATGGTTTCATCAGGATAGTAATTTTTAGTTTAATAAGCTTTTGCGAATAGAACTCTACATTTTGAAGGCTTTCCGGTTAGGATGCATTTTCCAGCCTCCTCAACAACATCCATTGGTATGCATCGGATTGTTGCCTTGGTTTTCTCTTTTATCAATTCTTCAGTTTCAGAAGTTCCATCCCAATGTGCAAAAATAAATCCACCCTTCTCTTCTAGAATTTTTTGGAATTCATCCCAGGTATCTGCATAATGTGTATTTGAAGCCCTGAATGATTTTGCACGTTCAAATAAATTTTGTTGAATGTTGTCCAACAAATCACAAACGTATTGGACAACTTGATCCACAGCCACCAACTCCTTTTCTTTGGTGTCTCTCCTGGCAATTTCTACAACGCCCTTTTCCAAATCTCTTGCGCCAATACCAATCCTAATCGGCACACCTTTTAATTCATATTCGGCAAATTTAAATCCGGGTCTGTTGCGCTCGTCTCTGTCGTATTGAACACGAATATTTTTATTTTTTAACTCCTTCATGATCCGATCACCTACCTGATCAATTTCATCAGTTGGTTTTGGAATTGGAACAAGAATCACTTGAATGGGCGCCAATTTCGGTGGCAAAATTAAACCATCATCATCGGAATGACACATGACTAACGCACCAATCAATCTGGTAGATACGCCCCAGGAAGTAGCATAAACATATTCTTCTTTATTCTGAGGATTCAGAAACTTTACTTCAAACGCCTTGGCAAAATTTTGGCCCAGGTAATGCGAAGTACCCGCTTGCAAGGCTTTTCCATCTTGCATCATTGCTTCAATGGTATAAGTTTCTTCCGCCCCGGCAAATCGTTCATTCGCAGTTTTTGCCCCTTTAATTACGGGCATTGCCATATAATCCTCTGCAAAGCGCGTATAAACTTCATGCATTTTAAGCGCCTCTTCTACCGCATCCTCAGCGGTTGCATGTGCGGTATGACCTTCCTGCCACAAAAACTCAGCAGTACGTAAAAATGGCCTTGTCCGCATTTCCCATCGGACGACATTTGCCCATTGATTAATCAATAAAGGCAGATCTCTATAGGAATGAATCCAGTCTCTATAAGTATTCCATATGATGGCCTCACTGGTTGGTCTGATAATGAGCTCTTCCTCCAATTTTGCCTCAGGGTCCACTATTAACTTAGCCTTATTATTAGGGTCTGTCTTGAGTCTGTAATGGGTGACTACGGCACACTCTTTAGCAAATCCTTCAGCATTCTTCTCTTCTGCTTCAAATAAACTCTTAGGAACAAACAATGGGAAATAAGCATTAACGTGTCCTGTATCTTTAAACATTTTGTCTAAAACATCCCGCATATTTTCCCATAAAGCATAACCATGTGGTTTAATCACCATACAACCTCTTACAGCAGAGGTATCTGCTAATCCTGCTTTATAAACCAGATCATTATACCATTGAGAATAGTCTTCTTCCCTGCTTGTAATTGCCTTAGCCATTCTTAAATTTTAATTAACTAAATTACTTTTAAACTAAATCAAATGGAATGTATCTTACTAATGTAGGACTCAAGTTAATAAACTTTAACATTGAATGGTGTGTAATTTAATAAGATTTTAACCACTAACACTTTGCAAAAGTAATAAATTGCGGTCTATATGGATTTCTGTCTGACAATAAATAAAATAATCCTCATGAAAACAAGATTAATTTTAAGCTCGTCTATTTTTACTTTTTTGATGTTTTCAACTATGGTCAATGGTCAGTACGACGATGTGTACTATGATCCAGCCAAGGAAAAAACCTCCACTGGTTATTCTGATAAAACAGAACAAGAAAGATACAACAGTGAGGTATATGAGAAAAGTCAGCTCAATCAAAACGAGTATGATGATGAATTCATCGAAGAAGAAGATTATGATTATTACTACAGCTCAAGAATCAGAAGATTTCACAGAAATTATATTGTTACTGATTTTTATGATCCATACTATGTGAATTTGGGCTTTTATGATCCTTATTTGAATGATCCCTTCCTTTGGGGTAACAGCATCGTTTTTACTTATGGCGGATATTATGACCCCTTCAGATATAGAAGATGGAACCGGTATAATAGATTTAACCCATTTTGGAACAGTTGGGACTGGTGCAACGGATATGCCCCCTACAATCCTGCCTTCCGCTATAATTATGGGTTCTACGATCCATGGTGTTGGAATGGAGCCTGGGGTGGCGGGTATAATAATTGGGGCTGGGGAGGTTACCCATACTATGGATGGGACAATGGTGGATGGTACTCAGGTCATGGCAACAACAACAACAATGGTGGCTGGGTAAATAATCCAAAAAATCCAAAGGGAACGGTTTTTGGTAGCCGTCGGTCTGGATTTACAACCACCTCCAGAAATGGCCCGGTAAGACTTGGTGGTTCTCCGAGTGTAGATAAAACAAAACTGGAAAGATCAGAAAGATTAAACAACAACAATCGTTCAGAAGCTCCGAACGAAAGAGCCACCAAAAGATATTACAAGGTCGATGATGGAAGTTCAACAACCATTAAGCCTTCTCCTTCAGAAAAACAAAATGAAGAAAGAAAATCCAGAAGGGATAAATTCTCACCTCCTACTCCACAGGATAAACCAGATAAATCTCCATCTCCTGAGATGGACAAGGAAAGGAAACAACCAAGAAAATTCAATTGGGACGATAAACCTACTGATGTAAAACCTCGTGAAACGGCACCAAAACCAAACCGGGAGGTAAAACCTGAAAGGCAAGATCGTAAAATGGACCAATCCTCTGGATCTAATTGGAAGCCAGCAGAAAGTGAGGGCAGGTCATCAAGGAGCATGGAGAATTCAAGACCGAGTCGGAGTTTTGAAAACAGTCCTAGACCTTCAGAACGTTCCTCAAGTGGTCCGAATTCAAATTATCAAAATTCAGGTAATTCAACCGGTGGCCGTAAATCACCACGATAGTTGGATGATTAAGTACAACATGAAATGAAGGTAATCAAGATGGATTGGTTACAATCCTACATTTGACTATTGAATAGAATTTTAGCCTACTCATTAATACTGAAGCCAATGAAAAAGTTTCTCAATTACAAGCTGACAATTAGTTTATTTGTTATAGTTTGCTCGATATGTAATCCACTTTTTGCTCAATTAACCTCTGATGCGTTGCGATACTCGACCACAAGGCCACTCTCCACTGGAAGGGCTGCCGGCCTAAATGGTTCCGTAGGTGGAATTGGCGCAGATTTCAATGCCATTGGTTTAAATCCGGCTGGACTCGGGCTCTTTAGAAAATCAGACTTTACCGTCACTGGATTCTACCAGGTTTCAAAAGTAAATTCAATTTTAACAGGTGACCCTGGTAACATTTCGAGTGAACGAATTTCTGATCAATTCAGTTTAGGTGGTATTGGATTAGTGATAACAAGTAAACCTAAATTTTCAAAATGGACCAATGTAAATTTTTCTATGGGATTGCATCAAACAGCTTCGTTTGATCAGAAGTTTTTCTTTGAAGGGAAAAGTCAGGGCTCTATATTGAATAGGTATTTAGAATTAGCAAGAGATAATAATTACGATGACGGAAGAGGAATTCATAAGGATGATCTGGATGGATTTGAGGCCGGGCTGGCTTATGAAGTTGGAGCGATCTATGATATTGATCCAGACCCAAATAAATTCGTTTACAGCACTGATCTTGCAGGGTATAAATCCTATGCTTTGCCCAAAAGTGAATTTATAAGAGAAACCGGTAAGGCTCAGGATTTTTCCTTGTCACTTGCCGGAAATTATTCAGAATTTGTTTCTTTTGGATTGTCTCTTGCCATGCCTTTTGGTGAATATAATTTACAAAGAGTTTACAAAGAAAAAGAGGGTCGAACTGACGAAGTACTGCCTTTTAAATCCTTAGAATTTAATGAAAACGTCAGCAGTAGTTACAATGGTATTCAGGGTCGATTTGGAATAATCATAAAGCCGGTGAATTCTTTCAGGATAGGACTTGCTTGGCACACGCCCACTTATCATTGGTTTTCTGACCAGTTTTATACTTCCATGGCTTATGCCTTTAAAGACAACAAAGGCGAAGAACTCTATGAAAGTTTTTCCCCGGATGGATATTTTACCTATAGGTTAACAACCCCTATGAAGTGGATCGGAAGTTTGGCATTTGTTGGTAAAAATGGTTTTATAAATTTGGATGTAGACTATTTTAATCCATCAGAAGCAAAATTTAATCTTACAGCGGATACTGACAATAACGCAGAACTGGTTTATCAAAACCAACTGAATCAAGACATTAAAAAACAATACAAATCTGTCCTTCAGTTTCGTTTGGGTGGTGAAATCGCTTTGGACAAGCTAAGGCTTCGTGCTGGATACGGATTACTCAGCAGTCCCTATGCTAATGTGGATGAATTCTCACATAGCTTAAGCGCAGGAATTGGATTGAGATTTAAACGATTTTTTATGGATTTGGGATATCAATTGCTTAGAAAAGAAGTGGGCCATATCCCTTTCAGTACTGGGAATTCTGATTTCAATGGAGATGGGAAGCCTGATGCTGTCACATCACTTGTAACCAACAATGTCAGCCAAAATATGCTGTTGGCTACCATAGGTTTTAAGTTTTGAACCATGAGCCATAAAAATGGTAGCTGCTTAATTGGCCTTACAGAGTCCATTATTGAGTGAGACTCCTGTATCAACCATTTGACTATTGGCAGAGATTACTGCCAGATTCCATTCTTGCAAAATATTTATCATCCTCGTCATTTGATAAATAACCTGATTATTCATCATTGCATCTTCAATCAAAATTAATCGGTTAAATATTCTTTGAAAATATTCAATGTGTGGGCTTATCTTTTCTTTACCGGCCAAAAGATACTTGTTTTTTAGTGCAGCTGCTTCATTGAGCTTCTTCGCTGAAGCCTTAATTTCATCACAACCATAATCCAATTCACTCAAAGCCATAAAATCCGGATTCACATCTCGAACCTTGGATATGTATGGTTTCCACAATTCTAATGTGGAATCTGCCAGTTTTTCCAATTTCATCAAATAATCCTTTGATTCCGGGGAGTTGTCCGGACTATAAGTAAGTGAAAAACTATTATCCTGAGCCTTCCTTTCCAATTTGGCTAAATAATCCCCAACCTGCTGGTCAAAATTTTTCAACTCGGAATTCATATCCCAACTTACCACTCTCTTAAATTCTTTCCCATCTTCAAGCATTTCTACTTGATATTCCAATTTTGAAGTGGTAAACGCAGCCCCTATAGTCTGAGGAATCAAAGGTGCTTTCTGAAAAAGAGAATTCAAATTTTGTTGGGCACTTAGATTATAAGAAAACAAAACGAAATTGACCATCCAAAAGAAATTCAACCTTGGATGCGCAGTAAATTGGAAATACTTTCTCTTCACAAACGCTAATTTACAAAAGTCAGGCTTAATTGGATTACAATAAAAAAGCCGGTAGAAAATTCTACCGGCTCCAAATTAATTTAAGTATTATTTTAATAGACCCAAAGATCATGCTCAAAATTGAGCAATTCATTTTTGATCCTGTCAGACTCTAAAAGAAGTTTTACCCCATCATTTTCCCCGGCAAAAATATCTTTCAATCGAAGTTCCTCTACGTTAGATTCTTTAAAAATATAACTGGAGAAAAATCTTCCATCAAAAACATCTGCCCAAGTACCTGGAGAAATATCGTTCTTTTCATTGAAAACTCGCTCTTTGGAGAGCAATTTCCTAGCCTCTGGATAATAAATCCAAAACATCGGACCTTCATACTTGATCACACCAGAAGACTCATCGACCTCTTGTTTGATCGGAGCAATCCCCAGAATTCTACAATTCAGTCTGGACGATTCCTTGTCGAAGTACCACATTTCTTTAATCCTGAATGTTTTGATGTCATTAAAGTCTATATCGTTTACAACGATTTTCAATTCTTCCACATAAGTGTCAGGATTCCAAACAGGAACAGTATCCACTGAGTGGAGCATTTTCTGCAAGGCATCACCAACCAAAGGTTTCTTAAAATCATCCTCTCCAAATATCTTCACATCACCATTCTCCGCAGCATCGATAAGGATTTTGAAAAATGGTCTGGAAGGATACATAAAAGTCTGATTCATTTTCTCTCTGACATCCAGTACTCTCCAAATACGCTTTTGCCAAACGATATCCGCTTCGCGAATCGGCTCATAGGCCAACATCCTTTGCTCAATAACATTCTTACGCTCAATGATGTCATCAAGATATCCTGAAGTATCTTCAAGAATGGATGATTCAGTAACTTCTTCTTCATCAATCTGAGCCTTAAGGTTGTTAAAACCAAGACCAAGGATGAGGAGGAGTAAAGAAACTTTTAACTTATTCATGGAATTCATAATTTTTACTTAACTAGAAAAGACATCTCGTTCAAAATCCTTGCGGCTTGATCTCCAGGACATCTTGCTTTAATCTCTTCAAAAATATAGCGGTCGCCCGGTTTTGCCTTTGCGATTAATCCCGCAACCTCACCAACGAATCTTCCACCTTGATTTAATTTAATCTCAGGATCCTGACGAGGAGCGACCCTTACTAAACGGAATTCAGTGATCTGACATTTTGCATCAAAATCAAATCCTTCCAAAGCAGGTATAATTCCTTGCTGGGCTTTAAATGTTCCGTTAGGCATTTGACCACCTTTCTTATCAGAAAGCATCGGCGTTGGTGTAGGGATTTTTTTAGCTCTAAACTTGAAAGCAGTTGCTTGAAGACCACCACCACTTAAAGTTATGGTACACTCACCTTGCTGCGAAACAGTAGCTGTATATTTTCCACCACCAAGTTTATTCAGGCTGATGCCGGCACCAGCTGCGTCCACTTTTAATTGAGCTGAAGGAACTCCGGCAGCAGAGATAGCTACTGGATTATCCACTCCAATATAGAATACGTTCATTTTTTCAGCAGAGACGTTACATGATCTCTCACCTACTTCAAATTCAAATTCTTTTTTGAAGCTTTGAACTTCCCCGGTTACTGGATTTTTCATGGAAACTGTGGCAGAATATTTTTTCATTCCTACCTCACCTGCTGTTGTAGTCCATTTGGCCACACCATCCGCATTTACCGGAAGGTTTGCACCATTTACGGAGATGTTAATTCCCGTATTGGAAGCTGCAGAAGCAGAGGCAGACATAAATACATCTGTTTCAAATTTCTCTCCCTTTATTACATAAGATTTGATTGGAGCAGACACCACTGTAAACTTATCCAATACGACAGTTTTATCCGTTCCTACTTTAGAAAGCAAATAGTTTAACACTGCATTCTCAGTACTTTTTGCATCATTGATGAATTTAGTGAATATCGGCTGACAAGCGCCCAATGGCATTTGCTTGAAAGTAAATTCCTCCCAACTTTTTTTAGTAGAATGTTTCCAAGATTCATCATCAATGTTCAAAGTAATCTCATTGGCAAAACTTGCTTTATCGGCATCATCTATGAAGGTAAGAAACTTATTTCTAGCCTCCATAATTTTGTTTTTCAACTCGAGTCCTTTTCCACCTTTAATCAATATTCTGGTAGTTACATCCTTATCTTTTTTGCCCTTCAATTCCTTTTTGGTTCCTTTAATCAGGTAATCACCATCATCTACAGAACCATTTTTATTTCCAGACTTATCGATTAGGTCGTTTACCATAGCCTCTACATAAGTTGTAAACTCTTTTGAAACTACTGAAGGCTCTTTGGCAATTGCTCCATATTTTTCATATTCCTTTTTCTTCTTGGAACCATCTATAATTTGCTGTGGAATATCCTGATTGGATTTGTCCAAAGCATGATTTGATTCCTCCAGCCCATGGTTAACCATTTTAAAGGCATTGAATATCTCCGCTGAAACGTTTAGCGCCAGAAGAGCCGTGAGCACCAGGTACATGATATTGATCATCAACTGGCGCGGCTGCTTAGGTATTGACATTTTTTTCTATTTATGGTTATATAATTTGTGAATAAATAGATTTCGGATTATTGGTTTCCACCCATGGTTTTATAAGCACCAAGAATATTACCGTACACAGAATTAAGACTTGTAAGGTTCTTGTTCAATGCTGCAACCTGATCTTTATATTTTTTTGTATCGTCTAAGGAAGCTCCTAATTCAGACATGGCTTCATTCATTTTTGAATAAAAGTTACCCATGCTTTTAATTTGATCGCCGGTTTTGCTGAAATCAACTTCCTGAAGTGCTTTCAGTGAACCAAGACTTTTAGACATGCTTTGTAACTCACCAAGCATTCCACCCAATTGGTTTTCTACTGCTTCCCCATTCAAAGGTCTTACACCACCTTTGGTTGGTCCATCAGTTAAAGGATTGATTCTAGAAGCATAATCATCCAATCCTGGATATAATTTTTCCCAGTAATAATCTTTTTCCGGAGGAAGTATACCTAGCATTAAGAACAAAATAGCTTCTGTAACCAGACCTACGGTGATCATAATATCAGCACCTTCCAAGGAAAGGATTTTGAAAAGCGCACCGATCATAACAACGGACGCTCCCACGCCGATTAAGAAATTCTTCGCGTATTTGAAAGTGTTTGATTTAATGAAGGACATTGTTTGAAGTTTTACGATTAAGTGAAAGAATATTGTTTGTTAAATGTGAAAATCAAAATTATACTAGAAATCATTAACTGATCTACCAAGGAAAGTCAATACTGTACGGAAACCTACATAAGATTTAGAAGTATCCTGGAATTCCCAATTTCTGGTTCCATTCTGCAGGTAATATCCAATATCTTTCCATGAACCTCCTCTGACCACTTTTCTCTTATAAGCCTCAGGATCTTCTGGTTTAGCATCATATTTAATATCCGGATTCATATCATGGACAAAATTATAGGCATTGTCATAATACGCACTTTCTGTCCATTCCGCTACGTTTCCAGACATATTGTAAAGCCCGTACTCATTTGGAAAATAGGCATCTGCTTTAACAGTATATTGTCCTCCATCTTCAGGATAGTTACCTCTTCCTGGTTTAAAGTTAGCAAGTAGACAACCTTTAGCATTTCTCAGGTAATAAGATCCCCATGGGAACATAGCAATTTCCTTTCCTCCTCTTGCAGCCCACTCCCACTCAGACTCAGTTGGCAACCTAAATTCTTCTGAATTTGGTTGATCTTCACCCTTATAGGTATTCCATAACATGGTCCGCCAATAGCAAAATGCTCTTGCTTGCTTCCAGTTGATACCAACAACCGGATAGTCATCAAAAGCAGGGTGAGAAAAGTAATTTCTTGTAAAAGGTTCGTTATAAGAATAGGTATAATCTCTAATCCAGCATAAAGTATCTGGATAAATGTTTGTTTTTTCCTTGTGAATGATGCTGCTTCTCTTCAGGTCTTTTCCATGTGCAGCCAATTGCCAGTCTTTCCATTCCCACTCGTAAACAAATTTACGAGTATCCAGCTCCACAATGCCTTTGAAAGCGTCAGCACCCTGAAAGTTCATGTCCTTTAGAGTTTCATCCTCCCAATCAATCTCCTGTTCCCAGTCAATTAATTCACCTGTGCCATCTTCACTTTCCTGAAAATGCCCTAACGCTGTATGGGCCAAGGAATCCCTCACCCAATACACAAACTGACGAAATTCATTGTTGGTGATTTCGGTATCGTCCATGTAAAACCCCGAAATAGAAATGGTTTTGGCCTTTTGGATGTTGGTGTTGAAAAAATCCTGATCATTCTGACCAATGGTCAATGTTCCTGAAGGAACATACACCATACCGAAGGGGTTAATCCCACCCCATTTTGGTCTTTCTAATACACCAGTTAATTGTCCGTCTTGCTGTTTTTTTCCGCACGATGCTGCAAAAAGAGCTAACAAAACTAAAAGAGAGAGATTCAAATTCCTCATTTGGTTCAGATTTACCTACTATGTCTTTAAAAAAAGTGCGTAAATATAAAGTTGTTATAGTTACTGCACAAATTTAATTTCGAAATTTTATTCAACCTTGATTTTTAAGTCAAGAGTTAAACTGGAAAACGAGTTCAAAATTAAGCTTATTATATAAAACTCAAAAATTATTTTATTTATTTATCTAGTACAAAATTATATGTATAAATAATTGTTCATTAATATCTTATCACCACCTTGGGTTGTAAATGACCGGTTTACGTTTATCCCGGTATCCTGAATTCCACTCATATTTCAATCCAAACTCCTGGTTTAAACCGGAAATTTGATCTTTTAACTCGTTTAATGGCAATTCGATACCATAATTGAGCCAAATTTTTTGGTTTAGCTTAAACCCAAAAAATAATCCAATTCCATCAAAAGCACTCGAATTATACCCACGTAAGTTTATGCCTCCAAAAACATTGCCATTAATAATAACACGTGACATAATTTCAGTTTGAAACTGCACAAAATCAGAAATAAAAAAGAAATGACTATAAAAACTAAAATTCTTAACATTAAATTCTTTGATTAACACACTTCTCAGTGAATAATTTTTTTTATAAAAATTTAGTACCGGCTGATTGAATTGTAACAAAGGAAGGTTTAAGTCTATGCCCCATTCAATCCAATTAGACTGGAGGTAAATTGAAGGCTGAAAGGAAACCGTGTTGGAATTCAACGACCCGATAATTAAATTTGGATCCTTATGATCAAATCCTCCCGAATCATAAACCCCATCAGGCGTTCTGATATCCCTTCCACCCCATTTCCCATACTCATAGCCTAATCCTCCGCCAACGCTTAATAATAAAAAGTCCATTGGAAAGACTTGACTATAGGAGAACATCATACTTGTGGCCTGATGCAAACCTAGCTGCTCGTGGGTGATAAAACAACCTGCAGCACCTTGAAATTGCTTTACCGGACCACTCAAACTAAACATGGTAGTAACTGGCCGCCCCTCAATACCAGTCCATTGATCCCTGTAACTTAGGCATGCCTGATATTTACTTTGAAGACCACAATTGGCCAAGTTCATCCTGTATGGATCTAAATAATTAGCCAATGATGGTGCCTGTTGTTGAGCATTCAGGAGACCAACAAAGAGAATTAATCCTATGTGAATGATGAACCTCATTATCTATTGTCAGCTTTTAATTGACCCAAAGCTTCTTTGATTTCATTTTGACCTTTCACTTTTGCAAAACACATCTGGTTGGTACAAAACTGTAACTCCTCTTCATCCATAGATTGATCTTCACAAACTATGAAACCGTCGTTTACATGACCATTTAGGTAAAGATACACAGAATCTACATTCCTGCATTTCACAATGAGTTGGTTTCCATAAATCTGTTGGGAAAGTTCAATCCAATTCATGGTCGAAAAATGAGATCCTTTTATCCGAACCAAAGCTTTTTTTAACATAGACTCCGCACGAAGACGATATTCATGTTGCTCTGTGATCTGGTACATAGCCCATGATACTGCTGCCACTACAGCATTTGGATTTGGAGTGGAATGATCATAAAGATCAACCCCTTGACTTAAACTGTCCACATGATTTTCTGAATGAAGATTGTAAAATCCTGATTCGTCCCTAAATTCTTGATCAAGTAGAATAAATATTTTTTCAATTCTTGAAAGATAGACCACATTAAAACTAATTTGATGAGCGCATAACAAAGCATCCATCAAATAAGCCAGATCCTCTAAAAAAGCAAGCCCCACCCCGATCTCACCAGATTTATAACGGTAAAACTTATTTTCCTCTCCACCAATTCTAAAATTTTCCCACAAACGTTCCACTAAATCAATGGACTTTAATCTGTAATTATTATTCTGCGAGCTAATGTATATTTTACCATAAGTCTTTGCAATTAAAGAATTCCATCCAAGAATTAATTTTGTATCCAAAGAAGGCTTGGTGCGGAGACTTCTCCAAGATTTCATCCGGGAAAAGGCAGCATCCAAATCCCTTAGTGTTTCCTCAGAAATCTTTCCTTCCTTGGTTAATTTTTCTTCCTTCAGTAGCAGTACACTTTCTTCCCCATGAGGCATGGGTTCCAGTTCGAGGTATGGCCGAACATTTTTATACTTATCCCCAAGACAACGCTCAATTTCTGAATCAGTCCAAACATAGTACTTGCCTTCTTGTCCCTCGCTGTCTGCATCCATAGCTGCATAAAAAAGACCAGAAGACGATTGCATTTCCTGTTCCCAAAAATGAAGGCTTTTATGGATAAAATAGGAATACCCGTATTCCTTGTAATCTTGGTTTACTTTTGCCAACAATTGTAAAATCAGAGCATGGTCATAAGCCATCTTTTCAAAATGAGGGACCTTCCATGCTCTATCTGTCGTATATCGGCAAAATCCACCGGCAAGATGGTCAAACATGCCTCCTAAACACATTTTCCTCAAGGATAAATGAACATGATTAATTGCTGTATGACCATCATACAAATTACGATTCCTTAAAAGAAATTCAAGAGCAAAAGTGTTGGGAAATTT
This sequence comes from Candidatus Vicinibacter proximus, assembly GCA_016713905.1. Taxonomy (NCBI): domain Bacteria; kingdom Pseudomonadati; phylum Bacteroidota; class Saprospiria; order Saprospirales; family Saprospiraceae; genus Candidatus Vicinibacter; species Candidatus Vicinibacter proximus. The sequence continues at coordinate 1,528,116 of JADJOE010000001.1, read as the reverse complement.
TTGACCGAAACCAAACCCTCCAAATTCACCATCCATAATTGCTACAAGTCCATTTGCAGCATCAATGAGTAAATTTTTAAAATGAATAGATTCTAAAACTTCTGTTTTGTTCTCATTTGATTTGGGGGCAAGTGATTCAACTAGTTTTTGCCCTTGCAGTTCTAGTTCCTTTGGTCGTTGAATGAATGCTTTATGTATGGCTATAAGGAGTTCTGGCCAGGAAATTCTTCCATATTTTCTAACGGGGGGAAAATAAGTCCCGCCATAAAAGGGTTTTAAATCCGGCGTTAAAAATACATTCAAAGGCCAGCCACCGGAAACGCCGAGTAATTGGACGGCATTCATCATGTATTGGTCAATATCGGGTCTTTCTTCTCTATCTACTTTGATGCAGATAAAAAATTCATTCATGATCGCTGCAATATCTATATCTTCAAAAGACTCATGGGCCATCACATGACACCAATGGCATGTCGAGTATCCAACGCTAACCAGAATTGGTTTATTAAGTACTTTTGCTAATCTTAAAGTTTCCGCTGTCCACAATTTCCACTGCACAGGATTATCCTTGTGTTGCAATAAATAGGGGGAATGGGATTGGCTTAATTCATTCATAAGACATCTATACTTAATCCATCATAAGCCAAAAACACCTGGTCAGGCAAAGTAGACTCAATTTCTGAGTGAAGTCCCATTTGATGCGATAAATGGATGATGTAGGTAACTTTCGGATTGATTAGTTTAATATTTTGTAGACACTCCTCCATATTCAAATGGGAGTGATGTTCTTTGTATCTAAGTGCATTAATCACCAGGCAATCCGCCCCATAAAGCTGCTGAATAACTTCCTGATCAATTTTTTTAGCATCGGTAATGTAGGCCAAAGAGCCTATTTTAAAAGCAACTATTGGCAGCTGACCATGCCAAATTCTTAAAGGTAAAATTTTGGTGTTGCCAATACCAAACTCTTTACCTGCATAAATTTCATGAAGTCCAACTTCGGGTATTCCAGGATAATCATTTTCTCCAAAAATATATCCAAATCTAACTCTAAGGTCATCAAGAACCATTTTTTCTGCATAAAAAGGAATTTCTGCTCTTTGATTAAAGTATATTGGTCTGATGTCATCAATTCCTGCAGTGTGATCTGCATGTTGGTGAGTAAGTAACACGGCATCCACTTTTTGAAACCCATTTGTAAGCATTTGTTGCCTAAAATCCGGACCTATATCAATGAGGAAGCTTTGTTCCTCTTTTTGAATGTATATGGAAGTCCGCAGTCTTTGATCCTTGGGATTTTTTGAATGGCAAACTTTACAATCACAACAAATGATTGGGATTCCCTGAGAGGTGCCTGTGCCGAGAAAAGTAATTTTCAATTAAAATGAGCAGGATTATAATGGTTCTGCGGCTCTAAGATCGATAATGTTGCGGTAATTTTTCATGGAATCTTCACTAAGGGTGCTGCTGTCCATTGGCAGCTCGGGAATTAGATCATACAGACAATTCATTCTGCCTTCAACATCAAAAAACTTATTGATCACCAGCACTTTTTGTGACTCCACTCTGCAGTAACCGGACTGAAAATAGCCCTGTTCATATCTTACCTTATACCCCAGATCATGACAAAGGTTCTCGAGTTTCTTAAGATTGGTTTTGGTATACTTCATCGCTTGGTTGACAAAAATTACAACTGCAAATTAAAGGGAATAATTCATGATAAAAAAATAAATATGTTAAATATTCTTTGAGTGTACCTAATGTATTACAAAAACTCCTTGAGTTTCTGAATGTTAGACATTTCCATTTTTTCAAAGGGGCTTTTATAACTAACCAAAGGACAAAATAATTTGAATTATCTCAAAAATGTTGATATGCGCATCTTTTCATTTTCTTTATTTGGTTAGAAATTACATGAGATGCTTCAAAAGGTATAGTTAATAGCACATGGCTCTCATTTATAGAAAACTTCATTGTCAAACGAACAAAATAAGTCCTGTAGCAATTAAACCTATAATCCCTACAATGACTCCCATAAATCGATATTCTTGCTGATCTGAAGGAGCCAATTGCAGATATTCTCTTCGCAAGGTGTAAAAGTAGATTCCCGTGCAGGTTAATGCCAGTGGATAAAAAATAATCCCAGACACATGCTCTCTGAAATGGATAATGATTACGAGGACTACGAAACTTAGGGTTCGATAAACATTGTTTGGGGTCATCTTTTAGGTTTTAAAATAAAATCTTTCCAAAATTAGTGTTTTCAATGCAGATTAGCACAACTTCCTCTTCAAATTATTTGGAAACTTAAATTCATCTAAAAGACGCATATTTGGGTCTGATTCGTTCAGCAATATACTTTAAATGACATTCTATGATTAGCAGGTTTGGTTGGTTTTTGTTTGCTTTACTTCTATTTTTTGGACATTCGCAAGATGGTATTGCCCAAAAGGAAAAGAGATTTTATGGAGGGCTTAAACTCGGCATGAATCTGAGCCAGATAGATGGTGACAGTGTTCTGGGATTCGACAAATTGGCTTATACCGGTGGTTTTTTTACCGGTTTTCACCTTGGCAAAACAAGTGAGATTCAGCTAGAGTTCCTGTACAGTCTGAGGGGATCAAAATATACGAAGAGGGATCTTAGGCCCATTAAGTACAATCTTGAGTACATAGAAGTTCCCTTGATTTTTGGTTTTAAGGACTGGCTGATTGAAGATGATCAATATCGGTATTACAGGATTCATTTTCAGGGAGGTCTTTCGTTTGGGAGATTGTTCCGGTCCTCCAGTTATAATAAATGGGATGAACAATTCGAAAAAAATGACCTTAGTTGGTTGTTAGGGTTTAATTATTATTTCAATTACAATTTGGCCTTAAATTGCCGATATACTTCGTCCTTTACCCCTCTTTACCGATATACAATTAATGATCAGGAAATCAAAATGATCAGTTATTTTATATCTTTGGGTCTGAATTATAGATTTAATTAATCCGATGAAAAATTTACTTATTCTGGCCGGGCTATTGTTGTTCATCAGCTCTTGTAAGACTGATTCAAATTCTAAATCAGCGTCTAACAAACCAGGCAATAACCGCGCTGCCGAATTCCAACCCATTTCCCCGGCAGTGTTGACAGAGCTCAATAAAAGTTGCACAAGCATTGACATTATCTCTCTCAAGAAGGAAGTTAACGCAAGCATGAGCTTCAGCAATCCAAGTGCCATCCAATATGTGGTTTCCTTCATCGGTGACGACAAGGGTATTCTAACTGCTTGTAATCCAGATGGTCACCTGATGTTTCAAAAAAATGGAGAAATTACACATGAAGCAGATATTTACTTTAATGGAGGCTGCAATGCAGTTGTTTGGACAAAAGGCGGTAAAATTGAATTTGTCAACAATATCAGTCCAGAGGGAGTTGAGTTTTTTAAGAATTTCCTAAAACCCAGAGCAGAACCCCTCAGCGACAGTTTAGTGAAAGCCAATATTAAATAGAGCAAGAGTCCCATTTATTGTTTTTGATTTTATCGCATTACTCAAGCAATTGGGCAGGCTTGTGTATTTTATTTAAATTTCTTGATGATAATTTAGATTAATCTAAATTATATTTTAGATTTGCATAACAATTATCTTGATATGCAATCTATCTTAGATCCTATACAGCAGTTTTTTTTACTTGAATCAGGTGTCAGGGCATTAGTTGCTTCGGTTCTGGTGGGAGGTTTATGTGGATTGCTGGGTAGCTTTATTGTTTTAAGAAACATGTCATTAATTGGCGATGCTCTGTCACATGCCATTCTTCCGGGGATAGTTGTGGCTTTTGTGTTTTTCGGATATTCTACTTCCGCTTTTTTTGGAGGCTCCGTTCTTGCAGGAATAATTGCCGCATTATTAATTACATGGTTACAAAGGTCCATAAGGATCAAAAATGATGCAGCCATCGGGATTATTTTCACCTTTATGTTTTCCATTGGCGTCATTGGCATAAGTTGGCTCAGTCATCATGATGGAGTGCATCTCGATCTTAAGGATTTTTTATTTGGAAATATACTTGCAGTTCAAAATGAAGATGTCTGGATGACTCTGGGAATGTGTGTAATCGTCTGTGGTGCGATCCTTATCTTTTACAGGGCCATGTTTACGACTACATTTCAAGCTGATCTGGCATCTACCTTAGGTTATCACCAAGACATGATTCATTATTTGATTATGCTATTGTTATCGTTATCGGTTGTTGCTTCTCTTAGAAGCGTGGGTGTAATATTGGTGGTCGCGATGCTGATTACACCTGCTTCAGCTGCCTTGTTGATTTCCGATCGCCTCCCCAGAGTATTGGCAACTTCCTCCATCCTTGGCATGATTGCAGCATTAACCGGTTTGCTGTTGAGCATTTCATTAGATACACCACCAGGTCCGTCAATGGCCGTAGTAACCACACTAATATACCTGCTTGTCATGTTGTTTGCTCCACAGAGAGGTTTGATCATCAGATGGCGTGTTCGCAAACAACAGCAAATGAGAGTTGTAGTAGAAGACATTCTCAAACAATTGTACAGAATAGAAAACAACCAACCCATACCCTACCAAAAATTGGAAGATACCATGGTTCATGATCGTAAACTTCTGACCAAATGGATTAGAAAAATGGCTCAACTAAAATTGATCAAGTTTGAATCCGGGGAAATACAACTCACTGAGAGTGGAAAGCAAAAGGCTAACCACTTAGTGCGGGCACACAGACTTTGGGAAACTTTTCTTGTGGAAGAATTAGGTTTAAAACCAGATCAAATTCATGAGGAAGCAGAAAGATTTGAACACCATCTTTCAGAAGAAGAAATAAATGAAGTGGATCGAAATCTTGGATATCCAAAAACCGATCCACATGGATCTCCTATTCCAAGGTGATGGTTGCATAAAAACAACTCCCGTTGATAAACGAGTGGAAATCGCAATAGCAAAAGAGCGAATGCACAAATTAGTCTTTATTCAAAAGCCGTTAGAAATTCTTCCAAAAGACTGGCAATCTTTTTTACATCTCCACCTGTTAGAAACGGATGTAATGGAAGTCTGAGAATATTTTCTTCCCAATATTTAGCATTTGGCAAATCCCCTTCTTTCCATTGTTTTCCAAAAGGACTTAAATGAAGACATTTGTAGTGAAAGGACACTTGAATGCCTTTTGCTTCAAACTTATGAATTAAATAATTCCGAAAACCGGGTCGCAATACTTCTAGATAAAAAATTGAAGTATTGTATTCTGAATAGTTAAATAAGTATGGGAATCTTATACTTGAATTTCCAAAATTCAATTCATCAGAATAAATCTGCCATATCTTTTTACGGCTTTCAAATATTAAATCTATTTCTTCCAACTGTGCAAAAAGCACAGCGGCTTGAAGTTGTGAAGCACCATAAGAAGATCCTAAACATTGCCAATCGTACGATCGAATTCCTCCCTTTTTGAATTCAATTCTATTGGTACCTTTTTCCAGTATCTGTTCAGCCAGAGAAATATATTCTGATCTATTAATGACCAACATCCCTCCTTCTCCGCAGGAAACAGGTTTGGTATCATGAAATGAAAATGTCGCAAAATCGCCAATTGTTCCAACAGGTTTATTCTTATAAGTGGATTGCATTCCTTGTGCAGCATCTTCTATAAGGAAAATATTCCTTTCTTTGCAAACTTCCAGTAATGGATCCATATCAACTGCCATTCCTGCGTAATGAACGACTACAATTGCTTTAGTCCTGGATGAAATCAAGGAGAGGATAGACTCAGGATGTACATTGGGGTGATGTGGCAGACTGTCTGCGAATCTAATCCGGGCTCCCCTTAAAGCAAAGGCATTTGCAGTAGAAACAAATGTAAAAGAAGGTAGAATGACTTCATCTCCGGGTTTTATCTCAATCATCAATGCAATGACTTCCAATGCTGCGGTGCAGGAATGCGTCATTAATGCTTTTTTACATTTCAAATGAAGCTCAAACCAAGATTCACATTGATGAGAAAACTCACCTAAGGAGGCTACTTGCCCCGAGTCCAATACTTTTTTTAAATACTCAAGTTCATTGGTTGCACGATATGGTTTACTCAATGTTATATTAATTAAATCATTAGAAAACATGAGTTTGTTTTTTGCAAAGTAACTGATTTTGATTGGGAGTCTCCTTTAAATAGGGAATTATTTCTTTCTTTGTCCCCATGAGCCAAACCATCATCCGTAAGCAAGGCTTTTTTTTTGCACTCATAAGTTATATTGGAGTGGCTATAGGGATTTTTAGCACTCTTTTTATTTATCCCAGGAATCTTGAACTATATGGACTGTATGGTTTTCTAACCAATACAGCTTCTCTTTTTACGCCATTTATTACTTTAGGATTCGGGACTGTATTAATCCGATATTCTCCATTTTTTAAGGATAAACAAAACCAAAAATCCGGCTTTTTTTATTTTATTCTGGCAGGATATGGGATTGGAATGATCTTCTTTACTTTACTATTTCTAAGTATCAAACCCTGGTACATTCGACAAATTGAAGCACATTCAGATACGATTGCAAACTATTCTTTTTTCCTATTGCCCCTTACACTGCTTTATGTTTTGTTTGATCTTATGGGAATTTGTTCTGTAAATAAAAAACAAATCGCCTTACCAGCTTTACTTCAGAATCTGATGAAAATAATTTTACCTTTTATTTTCATATTGTCTCTGAAAGATTATTTAAATGTATCCCAATTCATTTTTTGTATCCTTAGCTACTATTTAGGCATCACGATTTTCCTTTTTTTAAAATTGAAAAGTGAAAACCCTTCGTTTTTTTCTTTTAATTCAGAAATTTTCAAAACGCCTCTAAAGCGTTCAATGATCACATTTGCATTGTTCAACATTATAGGAGGTGTAAGTGCAGTATTGGCTTTAAGAATAGACACCCTGATGATTTCAAGTTTGTTGAATGCAGAAGAAACTGGAAAATTTGTACTGGCCTCATTTATTTGTAATGCTGCATACATACCCGCACTTTCACTGACTGAAATTTTAAATCCTTTTGTTTCGGAAGCATCCAAAGCAGAAGATTTTTCCCTATTAAATCAATATTATAAAAAGTCAGTAATTAATATGCTGATCCCAACCCTTTGGCTTGGGTTGTGCTTATGGGCCTGCATGGATGACCTAACCGGCATCATGCCAAATTCTCATAAAATGCAAGGAATTAAATACTGTCTCGGCATATTACTTTTAGCCAGAGTGGTGGATGCTTCTACCGGTATTAACCATCATATTTTTAACTATTCCAAACATTATCGTTTAGAAACTATTCTATTGCTATGTCTTGCAGTTATAAATATTAGTCTTAATTTTTTCTTCATCCCCAAATTTGGAATTCTGGGTGCTGCTCTAGGTACATTGATCTCAGTATGCATCTATAATATTTCAAAATCCATTCTAATTATTCATTTTCTTAAGTTAAATCCTTTTGATAGCCAATGGTTGAAAATCATCGCACTTGGGCTGATCCTATGTATACTTGTCTCAAATATTGACTGGAATTTGCCGGCTTATGTTTCTATACCAGTTAAAGGATCCTTAATCAGCCTGGTATTTATTTGGTCTATATGGCATTTCAATCTGTCCATGGAACTAAAAAATTTGGCACACCAGAAAATAGTTAAACTTCTTACAAAGAAGAGCAACTAATAATCTTCCAGTAAAATTTTATTTAAATTGAAGGAAAATTAAATTTTTATACTATTTTTGATTTAGGATCTTATATAGATTCGACACTATATAAATTTTTTTTAACTAAAAGACACCACTATTATGCAAGCTTTGTATGATTTAAGTATTTCATTCATTTTTTCTGCAAGCAGAAAATTAATCACTTTAGCATTTTGTCTAAGCTTAAGTTCACTCCTGCTACAAGCACAGGAAACACCCCCCCCATTGCTATTGGAGTGTGTATTTAAGGACTCCAGTGTTCAAAGGTTTTACAAGAATGATCCGGTATGGATAAAGTTTCTGGACGGTCGAAAAAGCCCAATCCATAAGGCTCAAATGCAAAAGCCATTTAAGTTGAATGCCATAGACACCAATCAAATATCTCTAACCTCCGAAGAAGGTTACCAGTATACTCTTCCTCTTAAAGAATTTAAAGGAATTGGAAAAATCGATCCCATTCAACTTGCGAATCCTAAAAAAAATAAATTGAGTGGCTTAGGGATTGCAGGAATTATATTATCTATTTTGGGGGGAATAGTTTTACTTGGGGCCTCTGCAGAAAATGGAAACAACAATGGCAGTGTATCAGATTCAATTAGTGCAGGCTGTTTTACAATTATGGCCATTCCTATATTTATCGTTGGGTTAGTTCTTTTAGTTGTTGGCTTGAAAAACAAGCCCACGGTTCAATACAATCATACAGAAAGTAAAATGATTCTCTTTAAGCATCCCGATTGTAATTGTAAAACGTTTTCACAACCATAAATGGAACCCAATTGATACATTAGAATTCTATTCCAAGCCAAAATATTTATAAATATCAAATTTTTCGCTCTCGGGGCTGCCTGCAAGACAAATCATTTGATCAACTTTTGTTCATTGATACTTTATTGATCAAGGATGGTTCAATCATAGGAACACTAGTCAACAATGCGCTCTTGCCTTTCACTACGAAATCTAAATGTATACAATGGACTAAAGGAGTAAATAAAAATGTCCGCCTGAAAACAGACGGACATTTTTACAATCAAAATCATTTCTAAAACCAAACCCTATTAATCTATTCTGAATACTTTCTTTTGTTTTATGGTTTCACCGTCCGATAAGATTACAAGGTATCCTGCAGGCTGTAATCCTTCCACGGATAATGAAATATTATTCGTTCCTTTTCGCACATTTACTTGCTGATTGAGGATCACCCTGCCCATCAAATCTATCATTTTACAAGAGTATTTTCCATCTTCCCGAGCAAAGAATTCCACATTCAAATCATTTGTAAATGGATTTGGGTATACCTGAAAAGGCGTTTCTTCTACCAATTCGTTCTCTCCTGATATCAGCGTGCCTGCAGCTTTAATATTTATGCTGTAATCTTCCACCTCTCCATAAGCAAAAGTCTGACATGAGGTAGCAAATCCATTGTATTTTAAAGATACTCTCATTCGGGTGGAACCTGTTGCTGCTCCAGCTGGAATAGTGATATTTGAAGCAAGTAAAGTCAAACTGGAAGATGCAACTGAAACAACTTCTTCACCAGGATCTGTAAAAGAGTTATTCTTATTAAAATCTATCCATACTTTCCAGTATAGTGTGCCGGATCCACCAGTTGAACCAGCCTGATAATTTAAGGTATAAGTGGTTCCTTTATTGACATCTGTAGTTAATCCGGTTCCGTTATAATAGCCCCCATCATTTCCGGAGGTTCTGTCTATAGTACCGATTTTCACTCTCTTTACCCATTCATAGCTTGCATTATTGCCTTTCGATGTACAATAACCATTGGCTAAAGTCGTAAAACTTAACACATTTGTGAAAGCTCCTAAAGTTGAACCACATTTTGCCTGAACTCTTACATCATATTTTGTCGCAGGAGTCATTCCAGTCATATTCACAGATGTGGTGGTTACATTAACTTGATTCCATTGCCCAGATGTATTTAATTTATACTGAAAATTATAAGAACTTGCTCCTGCTACTGCACTCCAGGAAACTGTAGCGGTTGTTGTAGTAATATTACTGACTGACAAATTGGTAGGCGTGCCACAGGAACCGCCAGATGAAGTTGTAAAATTAACCTGAGCTGAATATGCACTTGATCCTGAGGTACAATTAGTTTTAACTCGTGTATTATAGGTTGAATTTGCACTCAAGCCAGTCATGTTATAACTGGTCGTTGTGACCGTAGCAATAGTCCAGGTTCCTGAGGTTGAAATTTTATATTCAAAGGTATAGGAATTAGCTCCTGAAACTGCATTCCAGGATGCGGTAGCAGAGTTTGTTGTAATGTTGCTGATTTGCAATCCGGTTGGTGCATTACAAGAGCCTCCACTGCAGCTTGTTCCGAGGCAAGTCACTGCGGCAACCCTAGATCTGATTTTATCTCCCGGAAGAGGTCCAAAACCATTGTTGAAATTTATACCATATGATGTCAAATGGCAATAACTCATGATGGTTCCGCCGTTGGTTGGGGCTGGTCCAGGCGGACACCCACCTTCTGTAGTGTAACAATTGTCAATAGCTCCGCCAGTCCATCCACACCATTGGGTGTGATTAGAACCTATATTGTGGCCCATTTCATGAGTCATCACTTCAACGGTCCAAGAGTATGTCGGCACATCAGCATAGGTGGATGAAATATTGCTGTAGGCGTATTTATAAGAAGTACAAAGAGCATCTACCCAAGCCACACCACCTATATTTTGACCACCTAGAGCAGCCAGGTGTGCAAGATCACCATTAAAAGTAGGCCTTGCAGTTTTAAACTGATTTAGAGCAGTGACAGAATTTGTTTTGCTGTAAGTATCTTGCGTGGTCCAAACAAATACTTCTGAAACGGTTGTATTGATACTCTCGTTTGTGTACAAAGTTTTCACATTGTTGTAAACAGAGGTAATCCAATTTACAGTGTTTGTAACTCCTCCTTTGTTTTGTTGTAACGCATAGTCGCACTCTATGTAAACTCGGATACAGTCACCCGCAGCCATTTCTGTAGGCGTAGTCGGCTCTCTAATAACCGATTCTAAATGGTCTGTCATACATTCCATTTCGGAATATTTAATAAGGTCCTTATCATTATACAAAATCAGCTTTCCGGGAAAATCCTTAGATGGCTGAAGAACAAAGTTGTCCTGATCAATTGAAAACATTCCAATTATTTCCTGATCAAAAAAGCTCAAAGCAACCAGCGACTTTTCTTCTGCACCGCTGACTACCCCTTGATAAAAAATCCCAGGAACATATTCTTCATTACTACCATCGGAAGTAGTTACTTTAAATCCCTCAGATAAAAGATCCACTTTGATCAAATCCATTTTTATTTCAGATCCGGAAGCCAATGGAATGGAAATCTGAATGGCTGCAGGTTGAGTTAACCTAATTACCTCTAAACTTTGAGGATTAATGGAGAAGAACTCAGCTTTGCGCAGATTGTATTTTGCAAGGGATTCAAACTTATCTTCCGTTTTTAATGCATTACTGAAGGGTTGAAATAATACGGAAGCTTCTTTAGCACTCTTGATATTTTGGGAAATGGTGCCAATTCTGTCAGGACGGACGCCAGATACATAAACATTATCATTTACCTGAGCAAACGAACTAAAGAAGAACAACATGTAAACGCCTAAAAGCGCTAGGTTTTTGATGGGCTGCATATTTAAGATTTATAATATGATGAAACAATTCCGGAGAAAACCGAAAACAAGAGATGTCACAGGGGATATTTGACAGAACAAAGATACAAAACTCAGATCAGACCAAAACTAAGGGTAAACCCTGATTTTTTAAAATTAAGGGTTTTCACCGAAATAATAAGGCTATTTTGTTAGAAATCAAAATTAAATACGGCAAATGGCACACTTTCAATATTTTATAAACCACATTTTCTAAATATTTATTGTTTGTGCCATCTGAAAAATCAAATCCTCAATTAGGATTATAATGAAATTAAAATTTATTGAAACCTATTGTTTCCTGTGCATTTGTGCTAAGCTTTCCTCCAGAGCACCAAGTCGAGTAAGTCCGTCTTCTAATTTTTTCCTTTCCTTTTCTACTAATTCCTTTGGAGCACTTTCTACGAATCGCTCATTTTCCAGCTTTTTTTGGATGGATTGAATAAATCCTTTTGAATATTCAATTTCCTTGGTGAGTTTTTCTACTTCTTCTCCAATGTTCTGGTGGACAGGTAAATCCAAAAAATATTTATGCCTCATGCCCATGAAGGATTGACCATGTTCCATTCCACTATCCACCTCAACAAATTCAGAAACATTAGCCAATTTAATCAATAGTTCTGATGTGCCTTCCATCTGATATATTCCTTTAATATCTGATTTTAAAACTGCCAAAGGCAGTGCAAGATTCATCTTTAATTGATGCTTATTTCTAAGCTCCCTGATTTGAGTTATTACACTGCGAGTTTCCGTGATGGATTGCAACAAATCCATATCGAAATCAGTTTGCAAAGGATATTTAGCATTTATGCAATCTTTTCCCTTCTCCCTAACCCTAAGCAAATGCCAAATTTCTTCTGTAATAAAAGGCATATAGGGATGTAATAGAATGCAAATTTGTTCAAAAAAGGATAAGGTTTTCTCATAACAATAATGAGAAACATCATGTCCGTTTTTTGGCTTAACTGCTTCAAGGTAGAATCCGCAAAAATCTTCCCAAACGAAAGAATAAATATTTTTTAGTGACTCTGATAATCGAAAGTCTTCCATTTGTTGATGGGTCTCCTTCAGAACCTCCTGAAATCGACTTTCCATCCAGCTTATGGCCAATTCTTCTCCACTTTGATTCAAAATTCCACCACTGGAATGCCACCCTTTCACCAATCGAAGAGCATTCCAAATTTTATTTGCAAAATTCCTTCCTTGTTCGCATAACTTTTCATCAAACAATAAATCTCCTCCGGCCGGAGCACAGGCCAACATTCCAAACCTCACGCCATCTGCGCCATACTCTTCTATAAGTTTCAGAGCATCGGGAGAGTTACCCAATGATTTGGACATCTTTCTTCTTTGCTTATCCCGAACCATGCCGGTGAAATAAACTTTCTCGAATGGTTTTTCATTTCTCCATTCATACCCCGCCATAATCATCCTTGCAACCCAAAGAAAAATGATGTCCCATCCCGTCACTAAAACTGCGGTTGGATAATAGTAATCAATCTCTTTTTGATTATTGAAGCCATCAAAAACTGAAATAGGCCATAACCATGAAGAAAACCAGGTATCCAGCACGTCCTCGTCTTGTCTTAGATCGGAAGCTTGAATGGATGGATTGTTGAATTGGATTCTGGCAAGATGAACCGCTTCTTCCAAGGTTTCAGCAACAATTATCTCATCCAAATAGTAGTATGCCGGAATTTGATGCCCCCACCAAAGTTGTCTGGAAATACACCAATCTTTGATGTTTTCCATCCAATGGTTGTAAGTATTTCTCATGTGGTCCGGCAAAAATTCAACTTCGTTGTCTTTAACCGCCTTAAGGGCGGGAGCAGCAAGTGCTTTCATGTCCACGTACCATTGCAGACTGAGTCTTGGTTCTACAACTGCATTGGTTCTTTCTGACCGACCTATATTGGTCTTATAATCCTGAACTTTTATTAAAACATTTTGATCTTCAAGTAATTTTCGAATTTTTTTTCGGGCTATAAACCGATCTTCTCCAATAAGAATTTTAGCATTGTCGTTAAGGCTTCCATCCTCATTAAGTATGTTAATTATTTCAAGTTGATGTTTTATACCTAATTCATAGTCATTTTGGTCATGAGCAGGCGTAATTTTTAATGCCCCGGTTCCAAAATCACGATCAACATACTCATCAGCGATCACTGGAACAGCCCTTTGGATCAATGGAATGATAACTTTTTTCCCATGAAAACTGGCATACCTTTCATCTTCAGGATGCACAGCCACAGCACTATCCGCCATGATTGTTTCCGGTCTTTGTGTAGCAATTATTATGTAATTTTCAGGATTGTCTTCCTGCACATATTTAATATGAAAAAGCTGGGCTGATTCTTCCTTGTACAAAACTTCCTCAGTGGATAATACCGTCTTTGCCTCCGGATCCCAATTGATCATCCTGTTTCCACGGTATAACTTACCTTTTCTATACAAATCGACAAAAACTTTTATCACTGCCTCTGATCGCACCTGATCCATAGTAAAAGCAGTTCTGTCCCAATCGCAGGAAGCACCTAACTTTCTCAATTGCTGAAGAATAATCCCCCCATATTTCTCCTTCCACTCAAAAGCATGTTTTAGAAAGTCTTCTCTACTCAAATCAGATTTCTTAATCCCCTTTTCCCTAAGCATATGAACCACTTTTGCCTCGGTTGCTATAGAGGCATGATCTGTTCCCGGCACCCAACATGCATTCATTCCCAACAACCTTGCCCTCCTGATCAATATATCCTGGACTGTATTATTGAGCATGTGACCCATATGAAGTACTCCAGTAATATTTGGAGGCGGAATCACGATACTATAAGGTTTCCTGTTATCCGGCTCGGATTTGAAATATTTACGTGACTCCCAATATGAATACCACTTATCTTCTATTTCATGTGGGGAATATCTGCTATCTAGTTCCATGTTATCTGATGTTGTACCTGAAAATAAAAAATTCTGGATTTGACTTAGGTGATCTGTGGATAATGTAGATTCTATTTGCGGGTTCTAAACTTACGTCTTCCATTAAATCTTTACCTGTGAAATGCTTGAATATCTTTGGAAAGGTGGAATGGTGAATCATCATTAATAAATTCCCAGGATTCTGATATTCTACCTGATTGTATAGACTAATCAAATCTGCCTGATCATAGTACGTAAGCTCCATGCCTTTAAATTCCGTAAGTGGTTGCAGGGTGAGAATATTATTACGGAACGGGGTCGTAAAAAAGGCCTTGAATTCTAAATTCTTGAGAATTTTTAAAAGATTAATGGCTCTCCATCTGCCATCTGTACTCAATCCCGGATCCAGACCGATGGGATCTTCTTCTGCATGAAACATGCAGAAAATGAACTGATGGTTTGAACTTTCCAACCCTTTCAATTTCATAGAGTCCATTCCACCATTTAAAATCAGATAACTCCCCCTTATTCCAGAAAGGACAGGAGGTTCATCCTGTGTATAACCGGTATATGTCATGGAAATAGCAAGCAGGAGAGAAACAAAGATTATTCTTAAATTCATGGTTAATGACAAAGTTAACAGTCAAAAATTTGCCTTAAGCTTGCTATTAACTTTTTAACAAGGGATTAACGACAAGTTTTGATTCTTTAAACGGGCGTCTTTGAACCCAATTATCTTTTGGTTTTAAAAATTCGAGGATATGTGGAACTACACTATTGATAATCTTAGACTTATGTGCAATATAACAATATAAATCCTGTGGCTCTGCTCCAACCGAGCTTTTTATTTCCAAAGCTGTTCTGGCAAAATTAATTTCCCTTGCGCCAACCCTTAGGGCTGTTTGCAATAATTTCAAAAGAATATTATGGTACAATTCTAAATTATTGTTAAGGGACCTTTCGTAACCGATAAAATGTGCCTGAAACACATCCCCATCAAGGATATAACTATAAAAAGCTATAGGTTTTGACTGATAAAAAATGATTTTCAAACCAAAGTTGTCAGCACAACGGTCAAGTAAAGTTTCGAAATAATCGGGATGTAATTCGATCAAATTAAAACCGGCCGCTACAGAAACTTGTTGGTACAAATCAAATACAACCGTTTTGTATGCCTGAAAACTGTTCCGGTTCATAGCCTCCTCAACTAATCCCTCGCCCAACTTAATTACTTTTCTTGTTTTTACTCTGTACTTACTTTGCAAATCTGCCATATAATCTTCCAGGGAATTCCACTCTGAATTCAGATTGAGGACCATGGTTGGCTGGATGGTAAACTCATAAAATGAAGGGAATGTATATGCGCATAATCCTTTTAGTCTTTCTGCCTGAGGCAAATCTTTAACGATAAACATATTAACCCCAAAATCTTCTTCCCCAGCTCTAAGAAAATAGGCAGCCAGCTGTTGGATAATCAATTGACGGTCCGAAATATCCAGTTCATTTTGAAACAAAAACCCGTATGGGCCGGGAGCCATAAGTGTTCCTGCCACGATAACCTTCATGCTTACTTTTCTAGCGACATATTTCTTGATTGCCACAGCAATTTTATCCAAGTAAGCACCAGCCTGATTTTCATGGGTGTGTAACTTTAATCGCTGTTCTGCATCAAAGTAGAAGGTTTGAAAGCAAAACAATGCCACCTTTTGATTACCCTTATAAACTATCCCATACAAAAATGATATACCCAAAGGGCTTGACTCGCTTAAAGCTTTTAAATAACCGGGGTTAAAAAAAAACGGAAGAGGGCTATTCAAGAACCATTCGCCCTCCAATTGGTCCAATCTAGAAGCTACTTTAAACTGTAGATGAGCGTTTTTTAGTTTTATCATGGACTTAAACCAGCTAATAAAATATTACGATTCCAACATACATCAACCCACAAAAAGACAAATTGTTACAAAACACGTAATTTTACAGCAAATTATGATAAGATCAGTCATTTGGAAGAATATTTCCTTAAACATAGCTGTACTACTGGCATTAGTTACCATTGGTTGTAAGTCCGGCATGACTTTAGAAAAAAGTCTAAATGAAAATAAAAAGCTACGCGACGAGCTTTCCCATTTAAAATCTGATTTTAAAGACCATGAGCAACTTGCTGAAGAATTAAAAAATACTAAATCTCAATTGAGAAAAACAGAAGACGCCCTGTCTAGTTTGTACATCCAATTTAAAAGTGATTCTGTCGCCTTTCAAAAAAATGATAAGGAGATAAATCGAGAATCAAAAACCACTCTAGAATCAGATAGGTTAATTAACAACCTTTCATCTGAACTTAAAACGATAAAAGAAGAATTAACTCAATTTAAAAAAGAATACCATAGTCTTAACGAAAAGCAAAATAATGCCTTATTTACTATAAAAGAGCTTAACAACGAACTCTCCTCAAAAAACCTTTATATCGCTGATCTTAATTCAGAAATAGAGAAACTAAAATTTCAACAGAACGAAAAATCAACAACACCGCAAACGGAAGAAAAACTAATTGCTTGTCAAAATGAATTGGTTCGAATCCAATCAAGAAAAACTGAGTTGGAAGAAGAAAAAAAGAAAATATTAGAAGATTTAGAAGCTGTGAAACAGCATAACTTGAATGAACAAAATAATGCATTAATGGACCAACTTCAGATTGAAATAAAATCTAAAAATGACAAATTGTTTATCCTGCAAAAAAATCTAGATTCCATAAATTTTGAAAAAAATAAAACAAATCTTGTTTTTGAAGAATCCATCTTAATAAAATCAAAATTAAAAGAAATTGAAAAATCCAAAGAAGAGATTTCAAAGGAACACGAATCTTGCAAAAATCAATTAAATTCCAATGCAATAATAATTGAAAATTTAAAACTTGATCGGGACTCTTATAAAAATGAAATTGAAATTTTAAAACAAAATTATTACAAACAAAAAGATGTTATAAATAAAAAAGCAATTGATTCATTAAACAAAATAGCTTTTATGGAGTATTCCAAAAAATTAAACAAAGCCACAGATTCAATTCAAAGGATAAACGATTTAAATAAAATTAAAACTGAAAAAGAAAATACCAGGTTGCAATCAAAATTAAATAAA
Source organism: Candidatus Vicinibacter proximus (assembly GCA_016713905.1). Classification (NCBI taxonomy): domain Bacteria; kingdom Pseudomonadati; phylum Bacteroidota; class Saprospiria; order Saprospirales; family Saprospiraceae; genus Candidatus Vicinibacter; species Candidatus Vicinibacter proximus. The sequence goes on along the minus strand of JADJOE010000001.1, from coordinate 1,510,681 downwards.
TTTGAAAATAGCATCAAATTAAAAGAAAGTGAAATTCACACACTTAATACTAAATTGATAAGTTGCTATACAAGGGATTCAATTAATCAAACCACCCTAAATAAAAATACGCCAATTGACCAAAAAGAAGAAATAGTACAAAACGAAGTAATGACAGAGAAGAATAAATTTTCTTCAAGTGGCACAAGCAATTTTGGAAAAAACTCAATAAAAAAAATAAGTGAAATAATAAAAAAACATAATAACAAGATTAAACTTACTGCCAATAGCGATTTAATTCGAATTTCATTCCCACACGAAGTCTTATTCGATTCAAAAAACATTGCTCTAAATCAATCAGGTTCAGATATATTATTGGATGTAATCAAAGCCTTAATTGGCGAAAAAGATTTAATTATAAACATCAACTCTACAATAAATGGCGATAAATCTAAATTTGAAACTAAAGAAATAAATATTTTAAGAACCTCCACTATAAGTAAACTTTTTTTGGCTATGGGAATTAAAGCGCAAAGAATTTCTTTTGGCATCGATAGAAATAGTACTCTCCAAAGCAATTCGAATGAGGAACAAATCATCGAACTTAGTTTCACCAAATGAAATGCGATTTTTTATTGATAGTATTTTTAATGTCAACATGGTTGTCTAAATCTGCATTTGGACAGCGATGCGGATTGCAAAACCCATTAAAATGTTTGAACGAACAAGAAAGTTTTGAAATTAAGGCTAACAAAAGGACTTTAAGAGAATATAATATTGTGTTTCATATTGTTTTTCAAAATGAAATAGACAATATTTCTGACTCCAGAGTTTATTCTCAGCTTGAAGTCCTGAATCGAATTTTCAAACACTATGATCCCGGCCAAAATAATGGTATACCTAAGGAATTTAGAATACTTGGCAAAACTCCCGAAATCAAATTTTGTCTTGCTTCCACTGATCCTAAAGGACAAAGAACTACAGGTATTACCCGAACAAAAACTATGATAGATGATATAGGTTGTCGAAGTGAATTTGGTAGGAAAAATATCATGACCTCAGCCTTAGGAGGAATCGATCCTTGGGATCCAAAAAAATATATCAATGTATTTATTGGTTCACGGACCAATTGCCCTCCAGGTGAAGCCATCTTCCCCTGGCAAGCCACCTCCAGTCAAGATGGTATAATTATAGATCCTAATTATATAGGCCTCAACCCGGAAAATTTTCCATTTCACTTAGGTTACACTTTGGTACATGAATTTGGACACTATGCTGGTCTTTTACATCTGGCTGTTAATTCCAATCCTGATGACTGCACTCAAGATGATCAGGTGAGTGACACCCCACCTCAATCGTCCAATTATTTTGATTGTCCTGATTACCCACAATTTTCCTGCGGCAGTTCAAGTATGTTTATGAATTTTATGAGTCTTGTAAATGACCCATGTATGCAATTATTTACCCAGGGACAAGTTACAAGAATGCATCAACAATTGGATACCTACCGATCTGATCTTGACAACACAAACTGTAATTCAACTCTAGCCAAAACATTAACAATTAAGTATCTTTCAAATAATGGAAACCAATGGCTCATAGAATCTGAAGATATGACTAGTTGGTCTTCAAAGATAAGACTTATAAACCTTGAAGGCAAAGTTATTATCGAAGAAGAATTTTTGGAAAATCAAAGAATCCTTTTTCCAAGAAATTCTATTAACTTAGTGTCTTCAATTTATTTGATTCAAATTCTAAATCAAGAAATAAACTACACATATAAGGTTATTTCCATACCATAATCCAATAAAATGAAATATTTATTTGCATATCTCAGCCTATTGCTATTTGTTGTAGGAACATCCTGCAAAACCGGTCATGGTATTATTTCCCAACCGGATAAACGAATAGAAAAATTAATCAGTTTCAGAAAGTCACCGTGTTTTGGAAAATGTCAGGTCTACAGATTGAGTCTTTATACAGACGGGATGGTTATTCTCGAAGGTAAGGAGAATTTAGACAAAACAGGAGTTCATTTTTGTCAACTAAATAAAGAAACAAAAGAAAAATTTTACAAAGAAATCAACACACTAAATTGGAAATCTTATAAAAACTCATATTTCCGAAATATTCCTGATTTGCCTTCTACAGAACTAATTTATTATGGAGCTACCGACAGTATAATCAAAAGTATTACTTCAAATACATTACTGCCAAAGGAAATAGAGACTATCCAGTCTGAATTAGCCAACTTAATTAAGTCTGAAAAATGGACACAAATCTTAAAAAAAGAAGATTTAACAAATCCAAATCTCATTCTTTCTGAAATCCAGGTAGATATGGACTCAAGTCTAACCAAGGACATGCTGGAGGAAAAATTTGCAGCCTATGGTTTGAAATCTAAAAAGCGAATTTCAGAATATATGAATTTTTTTCTTTTTAATTACGACACTAAAATGATTGAAAGTTATGAAATGCTGATATTATTGAGGAAAGTACCAGGTGTAAGACTTGCCATATACAACCGGAAATTAGAGGGGCGAGATGATTTTTAAATATAACTAACTAGTCAGACAATAAGCTTTGTTCTACATAGTCCTGAATTCCTTCAAAATCCTCAGGATGAAACCTATCCGTTGAACAGTATTTATTAAACCAAGTAATTTGTCTTTTGGCGTAGTTGCGTGTGTGTTGCTTAATCTTATCTATTGCTTGTTCCAAATTATAATGACCGCTCATATATTCTATAATTTCTTTGTACCCTACTGTATTCATGCCAGGTGAATCCTTGTACTGTATTAAACTTTCTACTTCCTGGAGCAACCCAGAATCAAGCATTTTATCCACCCGCATTTCTATCCTTTGGTACAAATCACTTCTTGCCATTCCAAGATGTATCTCAATAACCTTATAATTGCGCAATTCCTTAACTGACTTATTTAAAAAAGAAGAATATGGTTTTCCACTTGACTTTATTACACTTAATGCCCTGATTAAACGATGTGGATTATTCCGATCCACCAAACCATAGTAGGATGGATCTAATACGGACAATTCGTCTTGCAAAGCTCCTATTCCTATGGATGCATACAGATCGGATAAACCTTTGCGAACCTCAGGGTCAATTTCTGGAAAATCATCCAATCCATCTAAAAGGGCTTTTATATAGAGGCCGGTTCCCCCACATAGAACCACTTGTTCGTGTCTCAGAAACAAGTCATTCAAAATATCTTTTGCATCCAAGGCAAATTGACCGGCACTATAGACAGAATCTGGGGTAATGTGATCAATAAAATAATGCTTTACAGAAGCCAATTGCTCTTGGGAGGGCTTGGCTGTTCCAATATTGAGCATTTGGTACACTTGCCTGCTGTCCGCGGAAAGGATACTTGTTTGGAATTGTTTAGCCAATATCAGGGACAATGCTGTTTTACCAATACCTGTAGGTCCCAAAATAACAATTAATGACTTCACGGTTTTCTTTCAAAATAATTCAAAATTAGAAAGAATTATAGACTATCCTGCCTATTCTTAAAACACCCTTGAAAAATAAGTAAAATTCAAATCACTATATTAATATCTTTGCGTACTATGGTTTACAGGATTTTTCATTTTCTTGTCAGTCTTGCCTCAAGATTCTATTTTAAAAAGATAGTCACCCAGGGAAGTACGAACATTCCCGAGAAAGGTCCGGTTTTACTTATTTGCAATCACCCAAGTTCATTTTTTGAAGCAATCATTTTAGCTTGTTTTCAACATCGCACATTGCATTTTCTTGTTCGTGGCGATATGTTTGAAAAAAAATGGTTAAAACCAATTCTAGAATCTACATATCAGATTCCAATTTATCGATCAAGAGATGGATTTGAAAAACTGAGAAATAATATAAGCACATTTGAGATTTGTTTTAATAAATTATCTGAAGGGCATGTCATACTAATATTTCCTGAGGGGAGCACACTAATGACTCGTAACTTAAGACCCTTGCAGAAAGGCGCTGCAAGACTTGCAATTGGTTCATTGGAAGCACAAAAAATCCAAGACCTCACGGTGGTGCCGTGTGGCATGAATTACTCAAATGTGTTGCATCGTGGTGGTGAAGTACGAATTCTTATGGGACCACCGATGTCGGTTACAGAATTTCTAAAAAATATACCCATAAATGGAGACAAATTAGGTCTTCTTACCCAGCAATTCTATGAGGCTTTGGATAAAGTGGTTTTGTCTGCACCTGACGAATTTAATGAAAATAGATTTCGAACTCTTGAAATAATATATCGAAATTCCATATCACCGGAATCCTTTCAAGAAATTGAAATCCATCAAAAGTTACTGACTAAAGTAGCAGAACATAAACAAATTTTAAATGATTTGGCTGCAGATTATTCCAGAGAATTCACATCTATAGATTCCCTTGAATTCTCTGTTCAGAGCTCATTTTTGAAATCAATTATGAGATCAGTTGAACTGATCATCTCTTTTATCTTGGGAATTCCAGGAATAATTACCCTGGGCTTACCTTTGATGGGAGCAAAAATATTTACACTAAAAAAAATTAAGCATATTGAATTCGTGCCACCTGTCAGGCTCGCGCTAAGTCTTGTTTTAACAATTCTCACCATACTGGCAGTTGGGATAATAGGTGTGATTTATATTGGAATTGCTTCAACATTAATATTGGTTGTCGGAATTATTTTTTCATTATACATATTCAATCATTTCTTAAACCTTTCACTATCTTCCAGATACCTTTTTAACAGAAGATTATATCTGCAAAAAAGATATTTATTATCCATCAGAAACCAAATAATTTCCATTCTTTCAAATTAGGCATTAATTTTAAAATATTGCACTTAAATTTTAAATTGTTCTTAAAGTGATTAAACTTTGCTTGAATTATTTTCCAATTTTCTGCTTTAAAAACAGAAATATTTACTACCAATCAAAAATTTAAATTGCCATGATTAGGGAAAAATCTAGGTTGAAAATTAAGCAATAAATTAAACCTATTTTAAGATAAGTAAAATTTCAACTCAAAATATAAATGAAAGGTTTAAAAAACATAATCCTTCTGCATGGGGCCTTGGGTTCATCAACACAACTTGAAAAGTTGGCGGAATTACTGAAGGATAAATTTAATGTTTTTCTTTTAAATTTTTCAGGACATGGAAAATTTTTAAACCCACCCGAAAGTATAAGCATCGATAAACTCGGTCAAGAATTAAATTCTTTTATCGAACAGCATAAAATTTTGGATCCAAATATTTTTGGTTACAGCTTAGGTGGATATGTGGGCCTTTATGCTGCAACCATAAGTCCTGTTCCGTTTAATAGTGTCATAACTTTAGGAACCAAATTTGACTGGACGGACAGAACATATATGGAACAATTTTCTTTTGTGGATTCTGAAGTATTACTTTCTAAGTATCCGGCGGTAGTTGAATCGTTGATGGACTTACACGGAGATAATTGGAACACATTGGTTAGCTACACCAAAGATTTTTTGATAGATCTTGGAAATAATCCAAGACTGGACCCTGCTGTATTACTCAAACTAAAATTGAAAGTTTTAATCACAAGGGGCGATAGGGATAAAACTGTATTTGAAGCCGAGTCCCGCAGTATTGCAGATATTCTGCCAAATGGAAAATATGTTGAAATTCCTGCCACACCCCATATGATAGAACGAGTGGATCCGGAAACCCTTGCTTTGGTTATCAATGATTTTTTGGAAACTGTATAACATTAAACTTAACTTTCCGTTTATTTGTTGGTATTTACGAAAAATCAAACTTTAAAAATCTTCCTTGAAATTCAATTTTAATCATATGAAAATAGCTTTGTTAATGTTTTTATCTTGTATAACAGGCCTTACTTTACAGGCACAGAAAAAAAAATCCGGACAACCTCCGCTTATAGATCGTGAAATATTTTTTGGAGATCCTGAAATATCAGGCGCCCAACTTTCACCAAATGGCAAGTTCATGAGTTTTATCAAACCATATAAAGGGACTAGAAATATTTGGGTAAAAAAGGCTTCAGAAGAATTTACCGCTGCAAAACCTATTACTGCAGACACCCTAAGGCCTCTTGGATCTTATTTTTGGTCAAGGGACAGTAAATATATTTTATATGTGCAGGATAAAGGTGGAAACGAAAATTATCATATTTATGCAGTTAATCCTGCTGAAAAATTAACAGAAGGAATGGATGTGCCTACTTCTAGAAACCTTACAGATATGCCAAATGTCAGAGCAATGATTTACTCAGTTCCAAAAAGCAATCCCGATTTAATTTATGTTGGATTGAATGATCGGGATGCTGCATGGCATGATTTATATGAGGTAAGAATTTCCACTGGTGAAAAAAAACTGATCAGAAAAAATGAAGACAGGATGGTTGCATGGATATTTGATCATAAAGATAAATTGCGCCTTTCCATGAAATCTAATCCTGATGGCTCTACAGATCTGCTTAGGTTAGATAATAGTGGCTTTACTAAAATTTATTCAAGTAATATTTTAGAAAGTTACTACCCTGTTAATTTTCATCCGGATGGACAACAGATTTACATGGTTACAGATGTTGGGAACGAAATTAATTTATCTAGATTGGTACTTTTTAACATCAATACCTTAAAAATGAATGTAATTGAATCTGACCCAGAAAAAAAAGTGGATTTTGGCAACGCTTCATTTTCTGATATTACACAAAATCTAATTGCAACATTTTATGAGGATGATAAAACAAGAATTTACTGGAAGGACAAAAAATATGAAGCAGAATATAAGCTTTTAAAGAAACAATTCAAGGGTATGGAAATTTCCTTTGACAACAGTACAAAAGATGAAATGACTTGGTTATTGTCCGTTTATTCTGATACTGATCCGGGAGCAAAGTATTTATATGACAGACGATCAAAAAAGACAACTTTTCAATATAGACCACGACCAAAAATGCCTGTTGAAGATCTTTCCCCAATGACTGTAATTCGATACAAGTCCTCAGATGGATTAGAAATTCCGGCTTACCTAACCTTACCAAAAGGACTTAGTTCAAAAAATTTACCGCTTATTGTAAATCCACATGGTGGACCATGGGCCAGGAATTCCTGGGGATATGATGCTTATGCTCAATTGTGGTCTAATCGTGGATACGCTGTACTCCAACCAAATTTTAGAGGATCCACAGGTTATGGTAAAAAATTTATCAATGCAGGCAACAAACAATGGGGTGAAAAAATGCAGGATGATATTACATTCGGTGTGCAATATTTAATAAAAAAAGGAATTGTTGATCCAAAGAGAGTTGGAATACTTGGGGGGTCATATGGTGGGTATGCTACTTTAGCTGGGGTAACTTTTACACCGGATGTTTATGCATGTGGAGTGTCGATTGTTGGACCATCAAGTTTGATTACATTACTACAATCAATTCCTGCATATTGGGAGGCAGGAAGAAAAGTTTTCCATGAAAGGATGGGAGATCCAACAAATCCTGAGGGTGAGGCTCAATTGAAAAAACAATCCCCTTTGTTTTTCGTAGACAAAATTAAAGTTCCACTCTTAATAGTCCAGGGAGCGAATGACCCAAGAGTAAAAAAAGCAGAATCCGACCAAATTGTAATTGCCATGAGAGATAAGAATCTTCCGGTGGAATACATTTGTGCCCCGGATGAAGGACATGGTTTTGCACGTCCAGTGAACAACATGGCATTTGTTGCGGCAGCTGAAAAATTTTTAGCCAAACACTTAGGAGGAAGATATCAAGAAGACATTAAGCCTGAAGTAGCCAAAAGATTACAAGAAATTACAGTCGATGTGCGCACTGTAACCATGCCAAAAAAATTGGACGCTTCACAGATCACTGCAGCTATCGCTTCAAAAGATTTAATTCCGGGTGATTATACTTATTTAGTCAATTTGGAAATGATGGGACAAAAAATGGATTTCGAAGAAAAAATTAATATTAAGGATGAAGGTAAACATTGGCTGGTCTCCAGCAATATGGATATGCCTACCGGTAGCTTAAAAGATTTTGGTAAATTTCAGAAAGGAAATTTAAATCAAATTTCAAGATATATAGATCAAGGTCCTATAAACATGGATTTGATTTATCATGAAAATGCCATTTCCGGAAAAATGAATATGAGCGGAAATAAATCAGAACTGAATATAAAAATTGATAATCCGGTATTCGCGGATGGCCCTGCACCATATATGTATATTGCCTGCCTTCCGCTAACAAGTGATTACAAAACCCTTATCGTTAATTCGGATCTCCAAAAAATGGAACAAAAACTAATGAGCTTAGAGGTGGTTGGGTCAGAGATGATTAATAATGTCGATTGCTTTAAAGTGGAAGTTAAACCTGCAAATGCAGATCCTGGAGTATTGACAGTATGGGTTGCAAAGACTTCAGCTCCAAAAGCTCTGAAATATAGCATAACTATACCTGAATTAGGTGGAGCTCTAATGACAGGGATGCTACAATAATTTTAGAAACATAAACTTAAAGGCCATTCTTTTTGAGTGGCCTTTTTTTTGTTTTTTATCAAGCAACAATTATTTGATTCTACAATTATACTCTGGAATTTTTGTTTTCGAATGATCAAGATTCCAATTGAATTTGGTTAACCGGAGTTTGTAAAAAAACTCGAAAATTATTGTACAGTAAAAAAGAACTTACCTTAAAATTATTAAATCCAGGATTAGTATATAAAAAACTGATTAATATTTATCCATCTATCTTGTCGGAAAAGAAAAATTTCTACATTTTGAAAACCTGACATCAAAGGTTAATAGCATTTTGTAATAATTAAATTTTACTAAAGTATAAATATTGATTCACAAATTGGGTTAAAGTTTGAATGGATTCTGTAAATTAACTCAAACAAAAAAAAAGACCCGGGAACCACCCCGGGTCATAATAAACCAATCTCATGAAAAGGTATGAAAAGACGAAGCTTCTTTAGTCAACATTGTCGTGAAGGAATGAGTTTTCTTCCCGGATTTCAAGTTTATTTTCTTCATCCATGAAGATTCTGGTGCGGGAAATTGTTGTTTCCGCAGAAGAATTTATCCTGTCTAGCCTTACGTTCCTTCGCTCGTAAGCAGGTGTGTTTTCAGCATCAGCAAGATTCTTGCCTTCAGTTAAAGGTTTGTTTCCAGTTAATGGCTTATTAAAAAGTGATTTTATTTCTGGTGATTTAATTTCTTCTTTCTTAGGACTATTTTCCTGATAATAAAAACTCAAAGTATTTAACCCATTATCTTTAGACCCAGGAGCAATAAACTCATCCTCAAATTCTACCGTTTGTGCTGACGTAGATTCGGGTGAATCGGTCCTTGCAATCTCAAGCTCATCTTCGTTTAAATCAATAACAACTTTTTTAACAGCTTCCTGATTTGATCGATTCTTATAACCCTGACCAAAACCAGTCGCAATTAAGGTCACACTAATTTGATCTTCAAGACTTTCATCTACACATGAGCCCCAAATCAAATCGGTATCATAACCTGCTTCTTGTTGTATGTATTCGGTTATTTCACCGACCTCATCCATCGTGATTTCAGGGTTTCTTCCAGTCGTAATGTTTAACAAAATATGTTTGGCTCCTCTGATGTCATTATCTTCAAGCAACGGAGAATTTAAAGCGCTCTCAATTACTTTTCTTGCCCTGTCTTCACCTTTTGCCAAAGCACTACCCATGATGGACACACCACTATCCTTCATTACAAAATTAACATCTTCAAAATCGACATTTATATAGCCTGGGACTGTAATGATTTCAGCTATACCCTTGGCAGCGGTTGCTAAAATATTGTCTGCATTGGAAAAGGCGCATGACATAGATAAGTTGCCATACATCTCGCGAAGCTTATTGTTTGAAATCACAATCAGTGAATCAACATTTTGCTTCAGTTGATCAAGTCCCTCAAATGCTAATCTACCGCGTCTGGGACCTTCAAATTGAAATGGGAGAGTAACAATACCTACAGTTAATATTTCAAGTTCCCTGGCAACCTTTGCAATGATGGGCGCAGCACCAGTACCTGTTCCTCCTCCCATACCTGCTGTAATAAACAGCATTTTTGTATCTTTTTCTAGAAATCTTCGGAGCTCCTCAGCGGATTCAAGACATGCTTGTCTTCCAACTTCAGGATTATTTCCGGCACCTCTACCAACAGTGAGCAATGGGCCCAATTGAATTTTAGTGGGTACTGAACTAATGTCTAAACTTTGTTGATCCGTGTTACAAACTGCAAAATCAACACCTCTTATGCCCAGATTATACATCTGAGTAACTGCATTAGTCCCCCCTCCTCCGACTCCGATAACTTTGATTATAGAGGTTTGATTCATATAATCTTTTTTAATATTTGTTTATGACGTAAAGATATATAATTATATATTATAAATAAAAATAAATTATAAAAAAAATTATATATATTTTTAATTAAAATTCAGAATCAGGGCTTGCTTCAAAAAATTCTTTAACGGAAGAATAACCCTTATTTACAAACCTACCCAACCAACCTTCTCGTTTTCCTTCTTGTCTTTCTAATTCTTCAGTAGTTTCAATATTGTCTTCAACCAAATCAAATACTTCAGGAACTATTTTCCTTGGTTCTGATTTTACTGGAGCCATTTTCTTCATTCCTTCAAAAACAAGTCCCATACTGGTTGAAAACATTGGATTAGATACTTCATCCATATAATGTGAGGACAAATGCTCCGTTGGATAGCCAATTCTTGCAGCCAATCCAGTCTGATACTCGGCCAAAAGTTCAAGATTCTTAAGCAAAGAACCTCCACCTGTCAGCACTATTCCGGCAACTAATTTATTCTCATAACCACTTCTGTGAATGTCCCACATCACGTATTCAAATATTTCCTCTACCCTTGCCTGAATAATTCTTGCCAGATTTTTTTCTGAAATTTCCTTTGGCTCTCTACCCATTAATCCTGGAATTGTGATAATCCTATTGTCAACAATCTCCTCGCTTAATGCAGACCCAAAACGGACCTTTAATTTTTCAGCTTGTTCTTGAGTAACGGAGCATCCTGCTTTAATATCTTTTGTGATCATATTGCTTCCAATAGGTATCACAGACGTGTACCGAATGATGCCTTCATTATAGATGGTAACATCCGTGGTGCCTCCGCCAATATCAACCATCACTACTCCGGCTTCCTTTTCTTCTTTAGACAACACTGACTCTGCAGAAGCCAGAGGCTCAAGTGTCATACTTTCAGCTACCAATCCTGCTTTTTCAATACATCTTAGTATATTACTTGCAGCAGATGTGTTACCGGTTATTATATGAAAATTGGATTGCAACCTTGAGCCGGACATTCCTACCGGATCCATAATTCCTTCTTCGTCATCTACGGTAAACTCCTGAGGTATCACATGTAAAATTTGATCACCCGGAGGCAAGGCAATTTTATACATATCCTGGACTAGTTTTTCCACATCTTCACGGGTAATTTCTTCCTGCGGATTATTTCTGTACAATACTCCTTGATGTTGGAGACTTTTGATATGCTGACCTGCGATTCCGACATGGACTTTCTGAATCTCATGTCGACTCATTTTCTCTGCAAGATCTATCGCATCACTAATCGCTTTTACAGTCTTGTCAATGTTTGAGACCACTCCTCTGATCACCCCCTCTGAACTCACTTTGCCATAGCCAAGTACTTCAATTTTGTTCAGAATATTTCGCTTTCCAACGACCACACATACTTTTGTGGTGCCAATATCAAGCGCGGCAATAATTTCCGGGTTTTGATTATTATGTGATTCCATATGCTGATAAGTTTGAGTTTTAAAATTAAATTTCAGAAGAATTTTTCCGACACACTACCTGATCTTTGTTCTTTAAATCAATAGTCTGATAGACATTCCATCCTTCATATCTTAATCCTTCCTGGTAAAAAAATTTAAGTTTTTCAAGTTTTTCATTAATATTGTCAATGCCGCCAAAATGAATTTTTTCATTTCCTATCTTTGGAACAAGTACCAATTCCCCGGATGGTAATAAATCTATCTGTTCAACAAGTGACCTTATAAATGGTTCTTTTACAATTTCTTTTGCGAGTTGATAAACAGTCCTGTACTCAACATTTTCCTTTTGCCAAATGTCATGTCCTTTAAAAGGGTGGGAAATACCAGTTACAACAGGAACTCGTGCAGAATAATTCCTTGAATTTGGAATTCTCTTTCCTTCGACATCGATATAAAATTGATTCCCTAGAATATCAGCCACTCGCATTAAGGGATCTCGCTGATACATTTCAACATGAAGATTCTTCTTTGAATCAATAAATACTTCTGCATGATGTATTACTGCCTGACTCTCCAGATACCTTTCTAAATCAGAGGTGCGAAGCGCATAGATTGGAATTTTTCTCCAATCCTTTTTATAAAAACTAGCCACTGCCTGTCGAACATCCTTTTCCTCAAGCAATTGATTTTCTCCAGATGGTTTAATGATCAGAATTTTCAATTGGCCTGACTTTTGAGTTCGTTGCTCCCTGATGGAATTCAGCCATACGAATACCACCGCCAGCATTGTAACAATATACAACCCTATTACCAATCCGACCTTCATTTTTGTATTCATATCAATTCAGAATTTTAACAATTTGATCGGCCATCAAGTCAAGATCCCCTGCACCTAATGTTATAATCACATCCAATTTTCTACTTTTTAAATCTTCAATCAGATCTCTTTTCAGAACAAAACTCTTCTTCTCCAATTCCATCAAATCAAGGATGGTTTGCGAACCTATTCCTTCTATGGCTTCTTCTCTAGCCGGATATAGTTCTACTAATATTACTTCATCCAGCATATCAAGCACCTTCGCAAAATCATTGGCAAAATCTCTGGTCCTTGTATATAAATGAGGTTGAAAAATTCCCAATATTTTTCTCCCTGGATAACAACTCTTTGTCGCTTCTATTGCAGCCCTTAACTCCTCTGGATGGTGGGCATAATCATCAATGTACACCTGACTATTTCCTTCAAACAACCATTCAAATCTTCTGACTATTCCTTGAAAAGACATTAATGCTTTTCTAATGGCTGACTCATTTATTCCGAGTTCAACCGCAATGCGAATGGCAGCTGTTACATTTTGCAAATTATGCTTTCCTGGTAATCTTAATTTTAATTCATTAAATAAATTACCCTTTTCATCCTGATAATTAAATGTAGTCCAGCCCTCATGGATGGATAAAATTTTACTTTTTACATCACCAGAATCAATTCCGTAGGTCAACAGTTTAACATTATTTAATTGCCTGAATCGATTCAAATCTGATTCCTGGATACTTGCTGACATCAGAAGGAGGCCCGGTCTTTTTATTTGATGAGCAAAATCTAAATAGCTGGATACCATTTTAGATCTATCCCCATAGATGTCTAAATGGTCTGCATCCAAGGATCCAATTACTGCAATATCAGGAAATAATTGAAGAAATGAACGGTCGTATTCATCAGCTTCTTCAACAATCCAATCATGTCCCGTATCTATAAAATTGGAATGATAATTCTTTGGTATGCCTCCTAAAAATGCAGATGTTTTTACGCCTGATTCTACAAGGATAAAAGTTAAAATGCAGCTTGTGGTTGTTTTTCCATGAGTTCCGGCAATTGCGATATTCTTATTTTCGGCAGTTATTTTACCCAATACCTCCGATCTTTTTAACATTTTAATCCCTGATGCAGAAAGCAACTGGAACTCCTGAAGTGATTTTGAAATCGCAGGTGTCCACACCACTAGATCTAATTGCTCAGGAATGGCAAGCGGAAGGTCTTCATAATGTATAAACATTCCTTCAGATTCCATTTCAACCGTCAATGGCGTTCTGGTTTTATCATATCCGTGAACCTCAGTACCGCGCGCATTGAAATACCTGGCCAGGGCACTCATCCCAATGCCACCAATTCCAAGAAAATAAACTTTTTTCAATGCCTCCATTTTATACTGCAAGAGACAAAACCCGTTTTGCAATATTCATTGCAGCATCTGGTTTTGCCATTTTATGTAAATTTATTTTTATCAATTCTTGTTGCTCATAATCATCCAATAAAGCCACCGCGGTTTTCCAAAGCATCGAAGGTGCGTCCACATCCAAAATCATTACTGCAGCATGTATATTTGTCATGGCTTCAGCATTTTTTCTTTGGTGATCCTCAGCAACATTGGGAGAAGGTACTAAAATAGAAACTGTTTCAGTTATGGCTAATTCTGAAATAGTTAATGCTCCAGCCCTTGTAACTGCAACATCTGCGACAGCATAAGCGTAGTCCATTCTATCAATAAAAGAACAAATATGAACTTGTTCTAGTTTTGCTATTCCATGTTCTTTAATTCGTTCCTCGTATTGTCTGCCACATTGCCATAAGACTTGAATATCTTGCCTGTTTAAGATACTTTCCTTCTCCAAAAGTACAACTTCATTTATTGTTTTTGCCCCTAAGCTCCCACCTAGAAAACATAGTGTTTTCTTATTCGGATCTAAATTAAAATATTTATAAGCTTCAATTTTTTTCACAGGAGTTCTCATGGTTTTCCTTACCGGATTTCCTGTTATTTCTATTTTTGGATTGTTAAAATATTTTTTTGTATCTGGAAATGCAACACAAATAGCACTTGCTTTTGATGCCATTAATTTATTTGTAATTCCTGGATAAGAATTTTGCTCTTGTATCAAATATGGGATCCCTTTCCATGCTGCCACTTTCATAACCGGTCCACTGGCATAACCTCCAACACCTACAACAACGTCGGGTGCAAATCGTGTTACGATTTTGAATGCCTTAAACATTGAGCCGATTAACTTCCATACAACCATTATATTTTTCAGGCTAAATTTTCTTTGAAATCCTGAAATATTTAATCCTTCAATCCTGTATCCAGCTTTCGGCACCTCAACCATTTCCAACCTGCCTGATGCACCAACAAAAAGAATTTCTGCAAGTGGACTAATTTCTTTAATAGAATCGGCAATGGCAATAGCAGGAAACACATGTCCCCCTGTTCCTCCTCCACTAATCAGCACTTTAATCATCCAGCTCAACTTTATTATCGGTTAATGAATCGCTGTCTTGCTCTAATTTTAATCCGGATATATGTTTACTTACACTAATCACCATTCCAAAAGCCATACTGGTAAAAAGTAATGAAGTACCACCCATACTTATATACGGAAGTGTCAATCCAGTTACCGGCACAAGACCAAGAGATACTGCCATATTAGCAAATGCCTGCATAACTATATTAAATCCAATACCAATTGTCAGCATCGCACCAAACGCTTTTGGTGATTTAGTTACCATGCTTACACAATGGCCCAATAACATCAGGTATAAAATAATTAATCCTATCCCTCCAAGTAAAATTCCCCATTCCTCACAAATTATAGCATATATAAAGTCAGCATAAGAATATGGTATAAAATTTCTTAGCATGGAATTTCCAGGGCCTACTCCGAATAATCCACCACGAGCAATTGCAATCTTAGCTTGTTGAACTTGATACCCGCCTCCTTCCACATTGAGATATTCGTTCACCCTGTTTACCCATGTATTTACCCGAATTGCGTCAGGTAAAAATTGTCCCAAATAAATCAAAAATGCAAACATCAACACCCCAAATAATCCTAAAATAAAAATATATTTAAATGATACCCTTCCTACAAAAAGCATCATTATGCAACACAAAAATAAAATAGCAGATGTGGAAAAATTGGATGGCGCTATTAATCCACAAATTAATAGAACGGGTAACATAATCGGTACGAACGCGGTCTTAAAACTTTTAATATGATCCTGTTTTGCCGAAATGCTCCTAGCCACGAATGCAATTAAAGCCAATTTTGCAAAATCTGAAACTTGAAATGAAATATCTAAAAATGGAACCTGGATCCATCGTTTCGCCTGATTTATATTTACGCCAAAAAATAATGCCCACACTAACAAAGCTACGGCAACAATTAAAAAAAATGGCGCCCATTTGCTGAATTCAGTATAATCAATATTTGAAATAAACCAAGCGAGAATCAACCCACCAATAATGAAAGGAACATGTTTTAAAAGAAAAAATATGGTATTGTCAGAATTGTACTTTGTCAAGGATATTGATGCGCTGTAAACAGCCAATAAGGAACAAAGTGACAAAAGGATAATGATGGTCCATAAAAACCGATCTCCTTTTATGCCATCCTTAATATTTTCAATAAGTACGTTCATTCCCTCTAAATTAATTTCAGTTTTAAAACCTCTCCTTTAAACAAATCTCCCCTATGCATATAGTTGTTAAATAAATCAAAACTTGCACAAGCCGGAGACAATAGAACCACATCGCCTTCCTCTGCAAGTTTCTTAGACTGCACTACCGCCGAATTCATATCATGCGTGTCAAACACCGGAATATATTCCTTAAATGCGTCCAATAATTTGACATTATCTGCGCCAAGTGCAACGAGTGCCTTCACTTTAGATTTAACCAAAGACTGCAAAATAGAATAATCATTTCCTTTATCCTGTCCTCCTGCGATCCAAATCACTTTTCCCTTCATTGCATCCAATGCCCAGTATACAGAATCTACATTAGTTGCTTTACTGTCATTAATATAAATTACACCATTAATGGTCTCCACCAATTCCAATCTATGTGGATCGTTGACAAAACTATCCATACTGGTTTGAACTTCATCATAAGTCAAACCAACATAATGCGCTGCAGTAGCTGCACATGCAGCATTCAAAGCATTATGGCTTCCTTTTAATCGGGAATTTTTTAAAGAAAATAATCTTTCACCATTTACAATTACATTCTCCTCTTTATCCAACTTAACGTCCAATGGATCTATTTTTACTTTGAAAGAGTTCGCCTTCAGATAAGACTGAATAGTCAAATCATTTGAATTTAGAATGAACACATCATCAGATCTCTGATTCATGCATATCCTGAATTTTGACTTAATATAATTGTCAAAATTATTATCGTATCGATCCAAGTGATCGGGTGTTATATTTATTAAAATGGCAATATCTGGTCGAAAATTAAGTATGGTATCCAATTGAAAACTACTCAACTCCAAAATATAGAATTCATGATCCTCCATGGCCAAACTTCTGGCAAAAGAAAAACCAACATTCCCAGCCTTCGCAACATTGTAACCATTAGATTGCAACATATGATAACAAAGATTGGTAGTGGTCGTTTTTCCATTACTCCCGGTAATCGCAATTATTTTTCCTTTACAGTAGCGATATGCAAATTCAATTTCAGAAATTAATTCAATTGTACGATCTACAAAATACTTTATAATTTTTGCGCTATCAGGTATTCCAGGACTTTTTATTACTAATGTGGGTATTATATCATAAGCAATTTCATGTCCTCCTTCCTCAAAATCAATTTCAAGATCGATAAACTTTAGTTTAAACTCCTCCCGGATCATGGTCTGATCACTTACGAATACCGGCAATCCATGTTTATGGGCCAACAATGCTGCACCAAATCCACTCTCTCCGCATCCAAGAATTAATACCATTTATCGCATTTTTAGGGTAATAATGGTTAGTACTGCGAGTAGCAAGGTAATGATCCAAAATCGAACTGCAATCGTAGCTTCATGCATTCCCTTTTTTTGAAAATGATGATGCAACGGTGACATTAAAAAGATCCGACGACCTTCACCATATTTTCTTCTTGTATACTTAAAATAAGCTACTTGAAGAACAACGGAAAAATTCTCTATTAGAAACACACCACACAATACGGGAATAAGTAACTCTTTTCTTAACAATACTGCGAGGACAGCTATAATTCCTCCTAAGGTAAGGCTACCGGTATCTCCCATAAACACCTTAGCCGGATATGAATTATACCATAGAAACCCAACACAAGAACCGAGAAAAGCAGATGCAAAAATTACTAACTCTCCAGTGTATGGGAGATAAAAAATATTTAAATACTCCGCTATTATTGAGTTACCGGAAACATAGGCTAAAATAGCTAATGTTGCAGCAATTATCGCAGATACTCCTGTAGCTAATCCATCTAAACCATCTGTAAGATTTGCTGCATTGGACACGGCGGTAACAATAAAAATAACAAACGGTATAAAAATTACCCAAAGCATGGAGGCTGCATTATCATCCATAAAACTACAAAGCCATGCATAATCAAACCGATTACCCTTTAAAAACGGAACATTGGTCAATGCCGTTTTAACATATACATATTCTGAAATTTTATTTGAATTTTTGTCAAAAGAAATGATTTCATCTTCAATGCTATATTGAAATTTTAATGCTTCTGTTTTGGTCATTCTGACAACTACATTTTCATGATACAGCATAACCACCGCTACAACCACACCCAAAACGACTTGACCCAAAATTTTAAAAATAGCTTTCAAGCCTTCTTTATCCTTTAGAAACACTTTAATGTAATCATCAGAGAACCCAATTACACCCATCCACAATGTTGTGAAAATCATTACTTGAATATATACATTGTCTAACCTGGTTAAAAGGAGACACGGAACCATAATACCCAAAATAATGATCAGGCCACCCATGGTAGGAGTACCCTCTTTTTCTTTTTGACCTGCAAGCCCTAAGTCGCGAACAGTTTCTCCTATTTGCAGTCTTTTCAAAGAACGAATGATGCGTTCACCAAACAGCATCGTAATAATCAAAGAAATAATTATAGCCAATCCAGCCCTAAAGGAGATATAATTAAATAATCGTCCCCCTGGGAGATGGAATAATTTTTCTGTAAATTGAAATAAATAGTACAACATGGTTTTTCATTAATCGGAAATTTAACAGTACAGCAGGGATCCAATCCCTTTGGTTGCAATACTCCTGCTGTAACTGTTAAAACCAACCTGAGAATGATAATAGAACCTACTCTATAATCTTTTATATGTTAAGTAAATACTTTCTTAGTTTTTCTTTGTCGTCAAAAAAGGTCTTTACCCCTTTGACTTCCTGATATTTCTCATGGCCTTTTCCTGCAAGGAGAATAATATCCCCTTCATGGCTAAAGGCGCATGCCGTTTTAATAGCCTGTTCGCGGTCTACAACCACTATGTATTTATGGAAATTTTCAGAAGTAATTCCGATTTCCATTTGCTTTATTATATCCTCAGGATCTTCATCTCTGGGATTATCCGAGGTAAGAATCAACTGATCACTCAACTCTGATGCAATGCGCGCCATTTCTGGCCTTTTATCACGATCTCTATTTCCTCCACAACCTATTATGGTTATGATCTTCTGATTTGGCTTTCTTAGTTCTTGAATATTGAGAAGAATTTTTTCCACAGCATCTGAGGTATGTGCATAATCCACAATGCCAACTCTCCCGTCCACTTCATTTCTCATCCAATCAAATCTGCCTTCTACGGATTTCAAATCCGACATCTTTGGAAGGACATGATTTTCATCTTCATTCAATAAAATTGCTGTTCCAAGTACTGCAGCCAAATTATATCCATTAAAGACGCCAACTAATCTTGAAAACCATTCCTGCTGCTTATATTTCAGATGGAGACCATGCAAATCGTTTCCAAGAATTTTTAATTTAAAATCAGCCATCCCCATTAAAGCATAAGTATAAATCTTTGCTTTACAATTCTGAACCATTACCTGACCATGCTTGTCATCGGAATTGATTAATGCAAAAGAGGATTTTGATAAACCATCAAAGAACTTTTTCTTTGCTTTTAAATATGAATCAAACGTTTTATGATAATCCAGATGATCATGCGTTAAATTGGTAAAAACTGCACCAGAAAAATTTAGCCCGGCTATTCGGTTTTGATCAATTGCATGAGAACTTACTTCCATGAAAACATAAGAACAACCTTCCTTCACCATTTTGTCTAACAAAGAATACAACTTTATTATATCCGGTGTTGTATGTGTTGCCTTTTCTTCTGCAAGATGTATTCGATTTACAACTGTGGATATTAGTCCAGCTTTATATCCTAATGATTTAAACAAATCATAGCATAATGTTGCAGTAGTTGTTTTACCATTTGTGCCAGTAACGCCAATAAGCTTAAGTTGGTCTGATGGATGATCATAAAACTCATTCAACATTTGAGACAGAACGTCGGTTACATTCTTACTCTGGATATAAGTGACATCCACTAGAATTTCTTCCGGCAAGGCTTCACAGAAAACAATTTTTACTCCTCTTTCGATAACTGCTGGTATAAATTGATGACCATCTGCTATCAATCCCTTCCTTGCCACAAAGACCATCCCTGATCTTACTTCCCTTGAATCAGAAGAAAACCCTTCCACTTTTTGATCTAACATTCCAACTATTTGGAATCCGCCAGAATGAGGTAGAATTTGTGATAAACTTTTCAATGAACTTTTATTCTAAAAATATTTCAATTCTCTGATCACCACCAGGCAATAATGTACCCGGTGAAATGCTCTGATATTTTACTTTCCCAACTCCGTGTGCCACCACACCGATGCCTAATTTGTCTAATACAAACATGGCATCTCGTAATCCCATTCCTCCAAGATCAGGAACCTTTCCCTTTTCCTGATATTGTGGCAAGGTATACACACCCTCCTTATTGGAAATGGTTCTTATCCAATCACTTTTCTTTGGATCATTATAAGGCAATCCTATAAATCCAAAAAGATTTTTAAAGTCACCTGCATATCCATGATTACCCACCGGTAGTACTTCCATGGCCAGTGCCGGCTTTGGTTGATCGTTAATCTGAACAGCAATCCTGTTCATATCTCTCATACAACGATCCGCAATTCTTTTAAATACCGGTGCGGCAGCTTGTCCTCCATAATACCCACCCTTGGTTGGATTATATATAACAACTATACAACTGTATGCAGGATCTTCACTTGGAAAATATCCGCAGAAAGAAGCCTGATAATCTTTTTGCTCCATTCCGGTGACGAAATAGTTGGTTACCGCTGTACCGGTTTTTCCGGAAATAGAATATTGGTCTGTATAAATAATTTTTGCTGTCCCATTATCCACGGCGCCCTTTAATAATGCCTTTGCTTGTAATAAAGTGTTGTTAGAAACTATACTGTCGCGCAATATTTTTGGTTCAATTTTCTTTACTTCTACATCATTATCAAGAATCCCTGATACAATATATGGTTTCATCATTCGACCATTATTTGCCACAGTATTATAAAGATTTAGGATCTGCAGAGGGGTTAATTGCAATTCATACCCAACACTCATCCATGGAACAGAAGTGCCGTACCATTTCTCTTTATCTATTTCCGGGTGCTTAATAACAGGTTCTGGTTCACCATCCAATTCAATTCCGGTTTTCTTGTGTAGTCCAAATTTTCTATAATAATCTGCAAACTGCTTTTGCCCTTGGTTACTGCTAAAAATGGCATTTGCCAATTTTGAAATTCCTACGTTGGATGACTTTTCAAAAGCATATTGCAAATCACTCATTCCTACACCATGACTCTCAGAATCTTTCATCTTTTTATTATAGAAATAAGCTTCCCCGCCATTCAAATCCACGGATGTTTTTAGGTCTACTTTTCCTGTTTCAAGCATCGCTAAGGTGGAAGCGAGTTTCATGGTTGAACCTGGTTCTGTGGAACTGGCAATCGCATAATTAAAGTTCTCCACAAGGTTTCCTTCAGCATCAAATCCAAGATTAGCCATGGCTTTTATTGCTCCGGTTTTGACATCCATTACTACGGCACAACCTTTTATTGCACCATGTTTCAATATTGCTTCTGCCAATGCATCTTCTGCAACCTCCTGAATACCTATGTTTATTGTGGTCACTATGTCCTTCCCTCTCTTGGCTTCAATTTCAATGACATCGTCAACGGGTAAGTAAATGTTGTGACCCACTTTTTTCATCAATCGCTGACCCTCTTCCCCTTTAAGATACTGATTAAAAGAACTTTCCAAACCAATGGATTGTGCATTTTCTCTGTTAAGTCCTATTGTTCTGCTCGCCAAAACTTTAAATGGTTTCTCTCTTTTATCTTTTCTGATCACGATAAGTCCACCCTTGTTCTGGCCATCCCTGAAAATTGGATATTTCTTCAACGATTCCATTTGCTGATAATCAATAGACCTTGCAATCAAAAGATATCGGTTCCCATCTTGTCGTTCTTTAACAAGCATATTTTTAATTTCTCTGGGACCTTTATCTTGCATTAAATCTCTTGAAAGAAAATAGGCTAAAGAGTCCACATTTTTCTTGAATACCTCTTTGGTCAAACCCCTAGCTCTGGTATCCATCCTGATTTCAAAGAACGGTAAGGAAATCGCCAATGGACTTCCATCATCTGCTAATATTTTTCCTCTCTCTGCCTCAATGGAGACGAGTTTGAAATACAACTCCTCCCCTTTTTGTCTCCACATATCCCCCTCGATCGTAACAATCTTGATTGCCTTCCAGGACAATAGCGCTCCAGCAAGCAGAAAGACTGCCAAAGTCACATATACCCTGAGTAAAAATTCCTTCTTACGATCCATTTTTTCAATTCTCTACACGAATCAACTTTTTTGGTGCTTGATCCGGCACATATATTTCTTTTTCTTGTACTTTTTTTAATATCTGTCCTTCTGTACTGTTATACATGATACCAGATTTCAAAGACCAGTAATCCCATTTTAATTCTTTAATTTCTTCATTCAAAACTTGCGTTGCTCTTAAGTGTTTTTCTGCATAATGAACATTGGCTACATAAATGAGCGCTAAAACAAACAACAAAGAGATATAAGGCAAATTTTTATAAATCAACATGGTATTTACACTACTGAATTTTTTTCTATCAATCTTTGGCGGTTTGTTGTATTCCATATTTTAATCATTTAATCTTATACCTACCCTCATTTTGGCTGACCGTGATCTGCTGTTTCTCTCTAACTCATTTTCAGAAGGTACAATAACATCTTTCGACGACTGTTTCATTGTTTTTTTATGCCTGTTCAATGAATAATCATTTTCTAAATCCAATAATCCCGTTTTGATAAAATTCTTAACCATTCTATCTTCTAAAGAATGGTAGCTGATCACAACCAATCTTCCTCCTGGTTTCAATAAATCTGAAGCTTGCATTAAGAATTCGCCTAGACTTTCCAATTCCTGATTTACTTCGATTCTCAGAGCTTGAAACAGTTGTGCCAAAAACTTATTTCTTTTTCCATAAACAAATGGACTCACCCACTCCGCAAATGAAGCACATCCATTAAGCCTTGTGCTTTTTCTGTCTTGGATCCATTTTTTAGCAATCAAATGCCCATTGGTAAGCTCACCATATTGAGTAAAAACTTTTGCAAGTCTCACTTCTGAATAAGTTTGCAATACACCTTCCGCATTTAACTCCTGTTCCTGATTCATTCTCATATCCAAAGGATAATCAGATTGAAATGAAAAACCTCTGTCATCCGTATCAAAATGAAAAGAAGAAACACCTAGATCTGCAAGAATACCATCCACTTTTTCCACTTTATAATATCTCAGATATTTCTTTAAGTACCTGAAATTTGACCACACCAAAGTGAGTCTATTGTCTTCAATTTTATTCTTTATTGCCATTTCATCCTGGTCAAAACCAAAAATCCTACCACCAGGATTTAGTTTGTCAAGAATCGCGCGACTATGTCCTCCACCTCCATAGGTCACATCCACGTAAACCCCATCTGGATTACTTACCAACGAGTCGACAGATTCGGTAAGCAGTACGGGAATATGAACATATTTAGAATCAGACATCTTTATGTCTAAAAACTTCCTGAGCCAACTCGGCAAAATTTTCAGGCTCGTTATCTACCATCTTCAAATATTCGTCCCTTGACCAAATTTCAATCTGATCATTAAATGCCAACAACATGACTTCAGTCTGAATTCCCGCATGCTCCATAAGGGTCTTGGGAAGCACAATACGGGAAGCCGCATCGGGTTCTAATTGAGTTGCACCCCGGTAAAAATACCTGGCAAACTCCCTATTCTTAATGTTGTACGGATTGAGCTGGTTAACTTCTTTCGTCTTTTCTTCCCACACTTCTTGCGGGTAGAGTATCAAGCATTTTTCAAAACCACGGTTTATCACAAGGCCCTTTCTGTCACTAACTTCGAGAAGACGCATCAATGCTGAAGGTAATCGCAATCTGCTCTTATCATCCAGTTTAATCTCATATTCGCCACTTAGCTTATACATTCTTTGGCCTCATGTTGGTTTGTTGGGTCAAATATATAACCTATTTCCACTTTTTCCCACTTTCTCCCACTAAAAATATAAAAAATCTATATATTATTTCCACTGAGAATCAGCATGTAACCAAATTAGTTACAATTTATAAGCAAAATGATTACACTTCTGTTTTATAATGTCCTCGAAAACCCTCATATACACATTAATATTACTCAAATATATAAGAATTGTATAACCTATTGTTTAAAGATTATATAAATATATATATAAACTTCCCGGTTAATGGAATCAGGGTTCCGGAATAGGGTATAAAAGTCTTTATTAGGGAGAATGTTGTGGATATTATCCTAGTCGATAGGTAGTGAACCATGCCTGTGTCATCCTAAATATTTGTCCATAATTTGAATAGGTCTATTGGTGACTTGACTAACAATTTACCAATATGTAAACTTAATTCCCGAAACGCATTTTAAATACGCCTAGTAATGCTTCACGAATAATCAGAATATTCATTTTAGACTTGCCTTTTACACGGTCCGGAAAAATAATCGGGATCTCTTTAATCCGGTAGCCAAGCTTAAAAGCATTGTATTTCATCTCGATTTGAAAGGCATAACCAACAAAACGGATTTTATCTAGTTCTATTTGTTCTAAAACCTTTCTGGAGTAACACACAAAACCTGCAGTAGGATCTTTGACTTTCATCCCGGTTATCCACTGAACATAAATGGAAGCAGATTTAGACAAAAGTAATCGCAAGAACGGCCAGTTCACTACGCCCCCGCCTGGAATGTATCTGGACCCAACAGACACATCTGCATTTCCGGATGCGCAGGATTCCATAAGTTCAACCAGCTTAGCGGGAGGATGACTAAAATCGGCATCCATTTCCAGAATATATTCATAATTTCTGTTTAAGGCCCATTTGAACCCAGCAATATAAGCAGTTCCTAAACCGGACTTTTGCGGTCGTTTCATTAAAAACAACCTATCGGGAAATTTTGAAATCAAAAGTTCAACTTGGCTTCCTGTTCCATCGGGTGATCCATCATCCACTATCAGAATATCAAATTCCACCGGCAATGCAAAAACGGCACCAATAATCGATTCGATGTTCTCGATCTCATTATAAGTAGGAATAATGACTAAAGAAGTGGACAATGATTAATAATTAAGTTCCAAAAATACTTTGATTAACTGAATATTCCGCAACCAATATCAACCCGGATTAAATGTATTTACTGGGTTCATATTCATGCATGAGTTGGTAAATCCTCTCTGTTACATCCTCTGCATTTGGCTTACTAAAGTAATCTCCGTCGCTCCCATATGGCGGTCTATGCGCAGATGCAGTAATGCTTACCGGATTACAATCCAATAATCTAAATGCATTTTGCTCTTCTAAAACTTGTTGTAAAATATATGCGCTCGCACCTCCTGGCACATCCTCATCCAAGATTACCAGCTTGTTGGTCTTGCGAAGAGATTTTAATATCCCTCGATCCAAATCAAAAGGAAGAAGTGTTTGGACGTCAATAAGTTCTACCTCGATTCCAAATTCGGAAAGTTGTTCGATTGCCTTTTCAGCTATCCGGACACAAGAACCATAAGTAACCAATGTGACGTCATTTCCTTGACGTAATACTTCCACCCTACCCAAAGGAATGGTATACTCTCCCAAATTATCAGGCATTTTTTCCTTCAACCTGTAGCCGTTAAGGCATTCAATAACCAAGCCGGGATCATCAGATTGCAACAAAGTCTGATACATTCCGGCCGCCTGAGTCATATTTCTAGGTACACATACATGTACCCCTCTTAATGAATTTAACAGCATGCCTATTGGTGAACCTGAATGCCAAATTCCTTCCAACCGATGTCCGCGTGTTCTAATTATAGTGGGCGCTCTTTGAATTCCGTCTGAACGATATCTTAAAGTGGCCAAATCATCCATCAAGGGGGACAAGGCATACACTATATAATCCAGATATTGTATTTCAGAAATCGGTCTAAGTCCCCGCATGCTCATACCAATAGCCTGGCCAATAATCGTCCACTCACGTATGCCGGTATCAAAAACCCGAAGGTCACCGTACTTTTCCTGTAATCCAGCGAAACCTTGATTCACATCTCCAATCATACCTACATCTTCTCCAAATGCAACTACTTCCGGATATTTTGCCAATAACTGATCAAAATATTGGTTGATGATCTGGTAACCATTCATTTCCTTTGTACCTTCACTGAACTGAGGTGGTGTTTCTTTTACTTTTAACGCTGAGAAAGCTGTTTCAGAATATAAATGCGCATGATAATCCACTTGTGCTTGTTGGAACTGGTTTGAGATCCATTCATCAAGTAAGGTTAAACCAGAGGACAACCCATGCTTTCTTGATTTCCCAATGCAATTTCTTGCAATTTGGACCAACTCATGCCAGGAAATGTCTTTGGTTGCATGAATGACTTTTACTGCCTGATCTACAAAAGGAATGTCTGCCTTACTCTCCAAAATATTTAACAATTCCCTTTTTCTACTTTGTCCTGAAGTGAGAAAATCAGACCAAGCTTCATTTTTTTGATCCCGAACATGAATTTTAGATAACTCTTTTAACTCATCACATAATTCTTTGGAAGCAATCCCTTTTTCTGTGATCCACTCAGAAAACATCTTAATACAATCAAATTTTTCTTCCCAATCCAATCTCTTCTTAGACTTGTATCTTTCATGAGAACCAGATGTAGAATGACCTTGCGGTTGTGTAACCTCTTTAATGTGAAATAACCCAGGAACATGTTCTCTCCTCACTTCTTCTACCCCTTCATGGAAAAGCTTCACTAAAGAAGGATAATCCCATGCTTTTGCAGTAAAAATTTTTAATCCGTTTCCATCTTTGTTTTTTTCAAAACCACTTAGGGCTTCTGAAATATTTTGCTTCACTGTTTGTAAGGCAATAGGTACAGAAATTCCATAACCATCGTCCCAAACACAAACTGCCAATGGCACCTGAAGAACAGATGCTGCGTTCATGGTTTCCCAAAACACGCCCTCTGAGGTAGACGCATCCCCGATGGTGACAAACGAAACCTCATTGCCTTTATTGGAAAAGCTTTTTCTATATGATTTTAGTTCTTTGTTCTGGCGATAGTGTTTCGAGGCTAAAGCCAGTCCCAATGCCCGGGCCATTTGACCACCAGTACTCGAAACATCTGAGGATACATTATACGTTTTTGTGTGATCTGTCCAATTCCCTTCCTGGTCAATAAGTGGCGTAGCGAAATGAGCATTCATTTGCCTGCCACCGGAAAATGGATCATTTTGTGGGTCCGCGTACAATTGCCCAAAATACTCTTTTACAGAACACAGCCCAAGTGCAAACATGAAGGTCTGGTCTCTATAATACCCTGATCGAAAATCGCCTTTTTTGAAAGCCCTGGCCATAGCAACCTGGGGCAACTCCTTCCCATCTCCAAGAATACCAAACTTCGCTTTACCCGTAAGTACTTCCTTTCTCCCCAGGAGGGAAACTTCTCGGGATACCAGGCATACCCACAAATCTTTAATTACTTCTCTTTTATATTCTGCTTCAGGACCTTCAATTTGATCTAACAGATTTTGGATGATTGAGTAGATAGACATGGCTCAGATTTACCAGGCAAAAATAAAAGATTATATGGCTCAAACATTGTTTTTCACCTTTATATATATATGATAAAAATAAAGTTTTATATTTAACACGGCTTTAACACACAAAATCGAATACAACGGGTCTATGTATTGTTAACCTACCTATATTTGTATAACAAATTCAAAAAAACTTTTTGCATGAAAAATTTATTCTTCTTAGTATTTGCTCTGCTGGGTTCAGTGGCAGTTTATGCACAGACAGCTACCCCGGTTGCTACTCCTGCTAAGTCAACCAATGGTCCTAAAATGGTGTTCGACAATACCACTGTGGATTATGGTGACATTAAGAAAGGTTCTGAGCCGCTTAGAACTGCTTCTTTCACTAACAAAGGGAACGAGCCTTTGGTCATTAAAAATGCACGCGGATCTTGCGGTTGTACAGTTCCTACCTGGCCTAAAGAACCAATCATGCCTGGTGAAAAAGGGGTGATTGAAATTCGTTATGACACCCAACGTGAAGGAGCCATTAACAAAACGGTAAAAATTCAAACCAACGAAGGCGAAGAAGAAGTTACTTTATTTGTTAAAGGAAACATTTCGGCAGAACATGATGAAACTGTACCTAAAAGTACTGGTAACGTCCTTACTCCTAAAGGCTAATTTAGTCTAAAAATTTACGATTATATTTGGGACCCATTCAAGTTTAGGCTTGGATGGGTTTTTTATTAGCTTTTATCAAAATCGTTTTTGCCAACGATCTTTTTTAATCTAAAAAAAATAGGTCAATTACATTGATAAGTCTGTAAAATTTAAAATGATAAAGTATTTAAAATACCCCTCCTTAAGCTTAACTTCTTACAGAAACGGAATTTAAAACAAAGTTGTTATTCTAAAATAACCTCACCCCAGAGGGGTCTAACACTCCCTGGAAACTTTCAGATCAACCAACAATCTTCTTCATAAATTAC
Source organism: Candidatus Vicinibacter proximus (assembly GCA_016713905.1). Classification (NCBI taxonomy): domain Bacteria; kingdom Pseudomonadati; phylum Bacteroidota; class Saprospiria; order Saprospirales; family Saprospiraceae; genus Candidatus Vicinibacter; species Candidatus Vicinibacter proximus. The sequence goes on along the minus strand of JADJOE010000001.1, from coordinate 1,481,882 downwards.
TCTAGCTCCTGCTCCCGTCCTTTCGCACCAATCAGGACAAGAGCCACCATGATCCTTTAAGGAAGAGTTATATTTAATTATGGCATCAGAACCAGGTAATTCCCTTAAAAATGCTTATGTTCCATTTCCATGCAAACCAATAATCAATACTAGATCCGGAGAACCGTCCTTATCTGGATAGAACCTGAAGCCAGCTAATAGATCATTTACCTCACATGGTACACCATGGAAATTATTTGGCATAAAGGTATTGCTCATTGGAATATTGTTTCCGCTCCACCATTGGGTAGAAAAAAAAGTAATACATTTTCTCCTACACAAACGTTCGGAGGGCGCTGCGGTAATCAATATTAATTTTCAATCCATCAGAACTTGGTTTAATAAATTTAATGAAGAAGAATAGTTTTTTTTTCAAAAAAAGATTAAAAAAGTAACCAATTGTTTAAGGAAAATTATTTAATCATGGTGATGAAATGTTCATACTATATAAGTTTTATAAATTCCTTATTGTTATTAAAAAATTTAATTAATAACTTTAATAGTCCGCTTAGGATAACTAGCAACTCAACTTCAGTGAAATTTAATCGTCGTCAATGGACTCATCTATTGCAAACTCATCATGTTTTACCCAAAAATTATCATGGACATATTGATTGGGTTGTATACACATCATGAAATAAAAAGAAAATTTAGGAAGTTAGTAGAAGTTGAAAACGCAACTTTAAATTCTTTAAAAAATTTAAAATAAATCTAATTCCTGTCACTTTTTATGATACGCTTTAGACAAAAGCTCTCTCACCTCTTCATCTGATTCCAGTTGACTCATTTGTTGTAAAACCCAGGGTTTGCGGAGGGAGACCCAGGCAGATGTGGGTTTAACTTTATACCGCTTTGGGTTTGGTAAGCTTGCTGCTATCATGGCAGCCTCCTCCCTGGTTAAAAAACGTGCAGATTTTCCAAAATACTGCCTGGCCGCTGCCTCGATTCCAAATACACCCTCTCCCATTTCAACAGTGTTGAGGTACATTTCAATAATCCTTTTTTTACTCCAAAGTCCTTCTATCATAAAGGTAAAGTATACTTCTAGACCCTTTCGTAACCAACTCCTTCCTTGCCATAAGAAAATGTTTTTGGCAACTTGCTGACTTATTGTCGATGCGCCCCTCTTGCGCTTTTTCTTCAACTTATTATGCTCCATTGCCTTTTCAATACTGTTTAGATCCAGGCCGAAATGACCCATAAACAATTGATCTTCAGCGGCTATTACTGCCAATGGTGCCATTGGTGAAATATTGCAAAAGGATACATAATTTCTCTTTATTCCATACCCATCTATCAAACTTCCTATTTGGGTAGTCGTAATCGGGGGATAAACTACAATTAGTAATAAAAGATATAACCAGTGTAAGGATAAAGTAAATACAATTAAAGCCAGCACCTTTTGCCAGGCCCTGAGACGGATGAATTTTTGCAATAGTAATTCAAATCGATGCTTCACTCGCCTAAAAATAATTCATTTTATGATTTTTCATTCTTTTGTGTAAGTTTGATCAAAATTTATCTGGTTAAATGTGGTATTACCTTAAGTTTTCGCTTGCTTTTTTCTTGCTGTGCTTCTTCATATTGCCCCTTTTCAATATTGAAGATCCCTTCAGAACCATTGCATTAAAGTACTTTTACAAGGAGTCTGACGCCTTAATTGTTGAACATATTTGCGCACCTGACAGAACTTATTGGTATGAATATCAAGCACATGCAACACAATATCGACAAAGATATGATGGCTATGTTGAAGAATTGGACAACAGAATATCTCCTGATCTCAGATGTAAGGGTGTCCTGAAAGATGGGGTTCCTATAAAAATTAAATATTTTCCCTATTTTTCCTATTGGAGCGAACCCCTGGAAAGTATACAATCAAAACCTATTATTGTCTTAATGTACATATTAGTCAAAATAGGAGCTATCTTTATTTTACTTTGGACGTTCTTAAGAAAATAGTCCCTTAACCGTTTTCATTTTTTTATAAAAATCTGGTGACAGATTTATCTTATGATTTATGAAAACTAAATTTTGTATTGTATTGTGCATTTTATTCCTTAATGCAGAAACTTCGCTTACACAAAATTTAATTATCAATCAAGTTGATCCCTTGATTTTTAATGTTTGTGGAAAAGGGAGCTTTGGTCTGATTCTACAAAATAATACCGGAGCAGATCTGAGCAATATTAAAGTACAAGGTTATTTACCTCTTGGGATGGCATATCAATCTGGGAGCCTTACAGGAGCCCTAGAGGGAATCATTAGCTCTTTCAACGAACCTGAATTTATAGTAGTATCTCTTTTAAAAGGCAAACAAACCACAATTAATTTTTCATTGCAATCTGATTGTCAAATTTACGACGCAGTGAATAATGGCAAGGTATTCCAGAATAAATGGGTTGTCGATTATTTGAATACCAGGGACTCTTTTGTTTCTTCTCCACCATTCAAAATTGAGACTGGGTTTTTAGTCATTGAAAATCAACCATCAATGGTTAAAGAAGTTGGAGCCTCCTTTAAAAGATTGGTAAGAATCCGAAACACCAGACTTGGCGCATTGAGTGAATTTATTTTTGAAGACAAGCATGACCCTCTGGATATTACAAGTACGTTCGGACAAACACTTTTTAGTAATGATACCTTGCTTCGATTGAGATTAGGACCGGAAGATTTTAAAAAAACAGGTGACGGGGATGAGTCCTTTGAAAATGGTGAAATCATTATCATTGAAGAACAAATTAATCATGCACGTTGTCTTAAAGAATTCGTACAATCTTTTTTTAATGCTTCTTGGGGTTGTAACAACATCAATTGTCAACTTTATGAAGAATCCTCAGGAATTGATTTTGTAATTCCAAATAAAGAAGCCAGTCTTAGTTTCAATCCTATGCCACAATTCCCGGAATGCATTTGTTCAAAGGATGGTGCCTTACAAATGCTTACCGTTTATAATACCGGTGGGGCTGTGGCAGAAAATATTGTTTTGACTTTAAAAGCAAGTAATGTACTGACTGGACCATATACTTTTGGATTCTTGTACGATAGTTTCACCATAGTCGGCAATGCTACAATTGATTCTATTGAATACAAAGACCATCTGAATCTTATTGGATGTAAAATGGATTCCGCCTTCCATGAAGTCAAAATCATAATAAGCAATCTTAATCCTGGTGAATCATTTAAATTAAATTTTAGATTTGCAACTTGCCTTACTTCTTCTCCATCCATTCCGACAAATTTTCCTTGGTTCTACAGTTACAAATATAACTCATTGTGCATCCCGGGTAGTGACCGAATGACGCAGAACAGACAGGTTGACAACTTTTCATCTGCCACTTCAATTTCAGCCAATATGGTTATGTCACCGAATGACGGCATACTGGTAGACAAAAAGGTTTATTCCTTAGAATCTCAAATAAAATTAAACCCGGTTCCTGTTGACAGAAATTTAATTATAAGAATCCAGATCCCTTGTCCCCTTGTTTTGGTAGATTCAAGTTTTCGACTAAACGGTAAAAGTCCAGTATCGAAAATTATTGAATTCAATAATTTCACTTCAGTTTTACTTGAATTTACACCTCCTTTTACATCAACTATGAATCTAACCTTTCAAGTAAAATTAGATTGCGGCTCATCATGTTTTAAAGAATTTATAGCTTCTAATATTGAATTCATTTCTACCTGCCCAAATAAAATAAAATTAATGCCTGACCTCATTGCAAAAATTTGCCTTGAAACTCATCTTACATGCATGAATAAAATTGATGAGTGCGGTCCTGCTTCTTTTGCTGAAAAGCTTGTTGAATTTCCTTGTGTTTCTTCCGTATATGTTCAGGACACGATTTCAGCTTATGTAGATTTTGAATCCAATATATTCAGACATAATTTAGGAGAGGGGGATCCTGACAATGATCGTTTTAAGTCGAATAATATAGCAGATTTGAGCAAAGCAGAGCTTAAGCACTTTATCACCGGAGATACCATTATATTCGATTTCAAAGCCCGCTTAAAAGTAGATAATGAAAATTTAAACCATGATTCTCTGAACTTCTATATTTTCTCAGACTTAAGTTATTCGGACATTTATTCCACAATAAAAATAATTAAAAATAATTCTCAAAAATCCTACGAATTCCAATATCCGCTATATAAAGAGTACTTTAATAAGGAAGCTTTACCTTCTTGTACTAAACCTACTTTAATTGAAGATGGATTTGGTACCGGTATATACATACCAATAACACCTGAATTAGCCAACCAGTATGGAGCCGGTTTACCCCCTGGCTATAAATTTGAAAATGGGGATAGTGTTTACATAAATACAACTGGAGTAATAAGTTCATATACAGGGCAACGAATTGCTAAAGTAATTATCCTTACAAAGTCCTCTTTAATAGCTAAATCTGCACCACCTAAAAATCCTTACTCATGCTACGAAAAACAGGACACGATTAAGTTAACATCCATGGGGATTGAAATCACCCAGGAAGGCGTAAAGAAATTTATCTGCACGGATAAAATTACCTTGCCACAGTTACAAATAAGAGTACTTCCAAATTTAGATAACTTTTTTCCTTTTGAGTACCGATCCTTGTTTAAAATTGACTCCTTCATTTTTCAACAAATTGATGGTATAATCATTGACAGTTTTATTATGGAAATACATTACAGTATTTCCGGCCAAAGCACACTCTACAAGACCTTAAAGCTCCCTTCCGTATTCAAAAATAATCGTTGGTATGCACCACAAGCCGGTCTTGACAGCATCAGGTTTGATGAAGCGTACACGTTGAAAATAATTCCCATTGGTTATATTGAAGACTGTAAGAAACTTACTGAATCCACTGCACAATTAATCGCAACCTACAATTTTAGCGGAGATAAAAGTGCACATTTCTATATTGATCCAAGCACCAGTATTTTCTTTACAAAAAATATTTTTTCTAAACTTACTTCAATTGAAATACTCAATGGCAATAAATTCATATTTCAACCTGTAAAAACGATTTTTGCTTCCGGAAAAAAAGTTGGGTGGGATTTTGAAATATCAAATTTTCCAATATCGGGGAGTTTCAGATTCAAAATTACATCCAGAAAAAATACGTTTTCAAATTTAAACCTATCTACTATTCCGTTATTAAATGTTTCCAAACTAGACAGCAATTTATTTGTGGTCAAAGGATTTCAGCCTAATACTTTTTACAGAATTTATTTTCAAATTGATTTTAATGCTTGCGAGATAGATACTCTGGATATCATCAGCACCTGGATTTGTGAAGGAGAAGAACAAAGTTCCGGGGCTTGCACCACGGACAGTTTTTCAGTAATTATTAAACCTGAAAATCCAGAATTGGAAATGGATTTAATGCAGATGGAAAGAAACCTGGACCTTTGTGATACTCTTCCGCAAATAGATTTGGAAATTTACAATGCGGACAGAGGCGCTGCAACAGATGTGTACCTAATCGTAAAACTACCAGAAGGAATTACGTTTATTGATCAGGAAATAAAATTTAGTTACCCTAAAGGAAGTCCATTCAGAATATTACCTCCCCCGCAAATAATCAGCAAAAATACATTCAGATGGAATTTAGCAGATTTAGATCCTATACTAAGATCTTCAGGTTTAAAAGGAATTCTCCTTGCGCCTGAAAATAGCATAGTTTTCAAATTCCTTGCGATGACAAATTGCAACGCTACTGTAAACAGCTATATTGAATTTAAAACGAATGGCACTAATCTTTGCGGCCAATTGCAAAACATCGTAACAAAAAATAGCAAACAGATAAGGATAAATGATATAAAATCGAACACAATTACGAAGATTAACACATTGTTAAAAAATGAAACAGATTGTGTAGATTCGGCCACAATCAAGATAAGTATACAATCTAATGATATTACCCATGGAGATGAAAGTTTAAAAATCATACTCCCTGATCCATTAATGTATGTATTAAATTCTGTGCGTAATCTTTCTAATCATAATCAAAAAAATCCAAATATTTTTCAGTCAACAGGACAAAGCATTTTATACTTTGATCTTGAGGACAATATACCCGCTGGAAATTTAATTGAATTCGAATTTAAAATATCCGGACTAAATAATATCAATTGCAAAGATCTTGAAATTGAAGTAAGCAGTTATAGTAGTAAAATTTCCAAATGTAAACAAAATCAAATAACCTGTCCCGTATTCTATGAGACCGGTTTTAATAGATTACCTATATATAGAAAATTACTTGGTATTGATTTAATTAATTTGGACATGGTTTCTATTTCAAGCAGCTCGGAAACAGAAGTCAAATTTGAATTTCAATTGACAGACCTTATTGAATTTGGAGGTGATGAAATATGCTTTGGTTTGTTTGAAGACAAAAACGGAAATCATGTTTTAGATTCAATCGACAGCCAGATTGTTACAATTAACTTAAGAAAAAATGAATTTAATACTGATGGAATATACACCAAATCCATTAGAATAAATAATCTTCTTTTAAACTTTTGTAGTTATCTTCTAACAGTACTACCTAAAACCTGCGTTTGTTTTAGGGATACTATAAACTATAATTTTAAAGAAAATATAAAATATGAAATTAAGGACTCTGTTTGTTTCGGCACAGATCTGTTGCTTGGAAAAGATCCAATTCAGGGTAAGCATTATTTATGGTCCGGAACCAAACTTACCTGCGACACTTGTAGCAAAAATATTTTTTCCGCCCAAGATGTTGACTCCTTGTCTATCTTTAATTTTGAACTTATAGAATACTCACCGGACAGTTGCAACAAAAGATATTTGTATCAAATTGTAGTAATTCCAAATAAAGAAGGATTAAAAATTGTGGATCAAGTATGTATAAATGATACGATTATGATCCAGGCAAAAAATAAAGTTAAATATAAATGGCGAGGCGATGATGTGCTAAATCCTGAACTATTTACCCAAACAGTAATAGTGGATAAATCCAAAACTTTGTACTTGGATTACTTCAACGAATATGATTGTATTTCAACAGATACTTTCTGCTTAATTCCATTTTTAGATACAAATTCTATCTCCATTTCAAATGACACTATAATTCCCGCAGGTGCAAAAGTCACTCTTTGTGCCAATGGAGGAGATAAGTATAAATGGTCACCGGAAGATGGCCTTATTTGCTCTACTTGTCCTTGCATAACTGTAAGCCCCACCCGCAACATACGATATATTGTGCGTGTTACAGATACATTTGGATGCTCTAAGTATCTTGAGGTTTTGGTGAGTGTAACATTACCAGTTTGTGATTCTTCAACCATTTTTCTTCCCAATGCATTTTCTCCAAACGGTGATAGTCATAATGACATCTTGTATGTGAGATCCACTCAAATAGATAAGATTCTACTTAGAATATACAATCGATGGGGGCAATTGGTATTTCAATCAAATAATATAAATGTTGGGTGGGATGGCTATTTTAATGGTAAGCCTTTACCTCCAGATGTCTTTGGGTATTATTTGGAAGCGTATTGTATCGGAGGAGAAAAGTTTATCAAAAAAGGAAATATCAGTCTTTTAAAATAAAATAAGGACACAACAAAATCTATGGTTTGGGGCTCTGACTGAATAAAAAATATTGCTGCCCAATCGAATCATTTCATTTTTTATTGGATTCTAAAGGACGAAGAAATTATAAGAATTTATGTTCTATTTAATTTCTTCTACCTCTGACAATTGGTACATGAGCCTGTTTATGTCCGTGTTATTCAATTTTAACTTTCCCCTGATCTCAATTGGTTCAGAGGTGTAGGTAATTGGAGACTTTGCGGCCACTTCCAAAACAGTCTCTGGACCCGCTTGACCACAAAAAAAACAACTGCTGTATGGAAACGCTGAAAAAACAAATTCCTTATGATTCTTATACCCATCTGTTGGAATAATGTAACCTTTTAATTGAATGAACTTACCCTCTAGTCCTTTTACCTCAGGACTAAAAACCGGTTTATCTACTTTTAATCCAAGCAATTCATCATATTCCTTTTTGTAGGCTACCTTTCCTAAAATTGGCCAATAATTCTTATTTACCTGGGCGGAGATACGCTCTCCACCCGCAATAATCAGGCAAACTGAAACTATTCTAAAAATAAAAGTATAAGTCAAAATGTTACCACTAATTTTACACAAAATTAGAACAATAAAATTTTAATCCCGGTTCTTAATCCTTATTATTGAACTGTTTAACAAAATATTAATCCTTGGAAACATTCAGAACAACGTTCCCGGAGTATAAATCGGGTTTATCCATCCAGCATGAAAATAGAATATTATGCATGGGTTCTTGTTTTGCAGACAACATTTTTCAGAAATTCAATTACTATCACTTTGATTCCCTGGAAAGCCCCTTTGGAATTTCCTTTAATCCATTAGTTCTGGCAAACCAATTAAACAAGCTTAAAGAAAATAAAATATATTCAGCATTGGATCTCGACTTCCACCGGGATTTTTATCATTCCTTTGATCATCATGGCAAATTTTCACACCCAAATCTGGAATTTTGCCTTAACCGAATAAATGAATGCATTTCCAAAGCATATAAATTTTTTCTTACAACGGATTACCTGATCATCACTTTTGGTTCAGCTCATTTTTACAGATTAAAGGAAACTGGTCAGATTGTCTCCAATTGTCACAAACTACCTCAAGATAAATTCATTAAATCTATAGCAACTACAGAGCAAATCATAAATGCCTGGAGTGAGACCATAAAAAACATTAAAACATTATTTCCGGATTTAAAAATCATCTTCAGCATAAGTCCGGTAAGATATCTCAAGGATGGCTTTATAGAAAACACACGAAGTAAGGCATCTCTAATTTTGGTTGTCGCGCATCTTACCAACATGTTTCGACATGTTCACTATTTTCCGGCATATGAAATTTTTATGGATGACTTAAGGGATTATAGATTTTCAAAACCGGATAGGGTTCATCCTTCTGAAGAGGCATTTGAATACATCTGGCATTATTTTGAGAATAGTTTTTTTAGTGACGAAACCAAAAATGTCAACTCAGAAATTGCATCGTTACAATTGCAAATAGGTCATCGCCCTTTATATCCTGAGAGTCCATCTCATCTTAACTTTGAGAAAAAAATAGAAGCTGCCAAAAAATCAATAAAAATAAAATTCCCGCAAGTAAAATTTCGATGGGATTAAGGTAATATTAAATCATAAATTAATATCTTCTTCCCTTTGACGAAACTCTTCTTCCTCCTTGCGCTGTTGTAAGGTTTTGTCAAACAAGTCCTTTGAAAAAAAATATTCTTTTGAGTTATTTTCACCACTCCAGGAAGGCTTTTGGATCTCTTCATCGTGCTCTCTGAAATCTCTAAACACAAAAGCCGTCCATAGACCGGCTAATGCCCCAAAAATATGACTCTCAAAGGATACTTTCTCATCAAGAGGTAAGAATCCTGCTGTATAACTGCCATACATCACTGTCATAATGATCATCAGGACAATTGACTTTGCATTTCTTCTAAAAATTCCGGAAAAAAATACGAATGCTATCAGGCCATATACCAGACCACTGGCTCCAAGATGTGAATTGCTTCTGGCAAACATAAAAACTGCAAATCCGGTAATTATCCAGATCATAAAATAAACAGCCCAACCAATACTTCGATAGAAAAAAAATATCATCGTAAGGCTGACGAATAAAGGTGTGATATTACTCAATAAATGATTCCAACTGGCATGAATAAAATGTCCTGTAAAAACACCATACCATTGAGACAAATCACGCGGATAAATACTCCAACTAAACTTATCTGCAGGAATCAATTCGAAAAATAAATGAACCAGGGATATAAACAAACAAATACAAAAAGCAATCAAAAGACTATTTAAAAAATGCCCCTTTTGTAATTTATAGTTTATGGTCATAAATACCTTCTCTGCACCAATTTAATAAAAGAATCAACAAATCTTTCCTTATCCGGTTGATCCCAGTGATACACTGGAATTATCCTTTCACATAATAAAGATCGAGCTTCTTCAAAATTACCACAATTATTTAGGTCATTTAATGTCTGATCAAAAGCAACCTTGTCTCCCCCAAAAAGTTCATTTTGGGCCAAAATACGCTCATTCAATCCCATTCCTGAGCGAATATCCTTTAAGGGTACTAATTCTAATTTATCCGATAAGTCAGAAATTTTCAAATGGTCAAACAATTGATCGTATTGATTTTGTTGGGATACATTTTTGAAACTTTGTGCCGGTGGTATTTCCGATACAATCACAGGAGAATGACTAGCCTCCTGCACTTTTGTATCCATGTGGGGGGGGACGAGGTTAGGAGTCTGCACAAAACTGTCTGCAGACTTAATTTCTTCTCTTTGAATTTGTTCTATTTTTTCCTTAGGCGTAGATGAAGGACCAGGTGCCTGCACTTTGCTGCCAAGAATTTTTTCGAATTCTGATGCTCCTATCACTTCTGTCTCATCCTCAGTTTTAAATCGGAGCACAAGGGTGTAAATCCTTCTCAGATAATCTAACATCAATTCCTTTTCAGATTGACTGAGCGCGTCATTACCCTCATAAAGACTCAGTATTTGATCCAATTTTAATAATAACTTCTTTACATTTTGAACTTCCATGTAGGTAACTTTTACAAACTAACGCGCATTAGGCGGTCTTATTTTTTAAGAAAAAATGGAGATTTAAACACAAAATTAAACTTTGACAGAAATTAACCCATTATATTTTTTTATTTTAAATATGAAAATATCAGATATTTGAGCCCATATGTTTTTAGAACCAGGATTTAAATCACAACGAAGCGGCTGGATCGAGGTCATTTGTGGATCTATGTTTAGTGGAAAAACCGAAGAATTGATAAGAAGGTTAAAAAGAGCAAGAATAGCAAACCAAAAAGTTGAAATATTTAAACCCAGTAAGGACACCCGCTATGATGACCGAGAGGTAGTTTCACATGATGAAAATACACTTTTGTCGAATCCAATTAGTTTTTCTCACGAGATCCTCCTATTAAAACCCGAGACTGAAGTCGTCGGGATTGATGAGGCTCAGTTTTTTGACATGGACTTAACTATTCATTGTCAGACTCTTGCGCTAAAAGGTATCAGGGTTATTGCTGCCGGATTGGATATGGACTTTAAAGGACTACCCTTCGGGCCAATGCCTGAATTACTGGCTGTCTCTGAATACATTACAAAAGTTCATGCAATTTGTCCGCATTGTGGAAATCTGGCAACGCACTCTTACAGATTGGGTTATGAAAAAGAAACTATTCTCTTGGGTGAAAAAGATAAATATGAACCCCGATGTAGAACTTGCTTTAGCATGGGCAATATCTTAACATTCAGATAAAATTTACCCTTAAAGTACATTATCAACTATATTCCAAATTATAAATTTCGGACATTTATTGCCACATCTAATTACTGTTGTGTCGCTTAAATATTATATAAATTTATACTATGTATTTGTGATCATTCAATACTTCCCATTGGCATAAAATTTGCCCTTCAATATCGATCACAATAAGACCGAATGAACCGACTACTTCAGATTACGCTGTTTTGGCTATGCTTAGTCATGGGCAAAACTACTTCTCAAATTTCTGGTCTTGTCTTCCGCGACTACAACTCGAATGGCCAAAGAGATTCCTCCTCAGTTTATTATGAGCCAGGAGTAAAAGGAGTTGAAGTTAGGATAACAGACCGTTTTGGTCATGCAATGGATGTATTAACCAATGAAAAGGGAATTTTTACGCTAAATCCACTTATTACACCACCTTACCGTCTGGAATTTAACCCTACTAAGGCATATGATTTTGATGGACCAATGAGCCCTTTCGGTCCAGGGTCTTCCTCATCCGTTCAATTTATTTATAAAAACAACGACTTTATTTACTTTGGAATAAACTACCCACAAGAATATTGTTTCCAACCAAAAATAGTTACTCCATGCTACGTTATAGGAGATCCTATTGCGCCAAATTCCACTTTGGGAAATTATGAAGCTTTGGTAAATTGGGATTTTCACAACGGGGGGACTAGTTATCCTGGAATTGTGCCCATAGCCCAGGGAGGAACGGCCCCAAACATGGAAAAATTGGCCAGTGCAAAGGAAATTGGGTCCTGCTGGGGTACTGTTTATTCCAGAAATTCTGATATAATTTTTACCTCCGCAGTTTTGAAAAGACATGCCGGAATTGGACCTGAGGGATATGGAGGCTTGTATATGATAAGAACCAAGCCACAATTGCAGATTACATCCCTAGATTTGAACAAGATTGGTGTACCCAGTGGTGGTTTCCCAAATAATACTGAACGAAAGCTTCCTATTGCATTTCCACCCATCTCTGCGGATTCCTTGGCATTCAGTCAAATTGGAAAGATTTCATATGGTAGTATAGATCTCAGTGAGGATGGAAAAACACTTTACATTATAAGTCTTTATACCAGAAAACTATATTCTGTTTATGTGAACAGTCCATTTACAATCCCAACTTCATCCGATGTCGATTCATTTGACATACCAGACCCTGGATGTAATAATGGTAATTTTCGGCCTTGGGCTTTACGTCAACATCGGGGAAAACTATATATTGGAGTAGTTTGTGATGGCAGCCTTTCTGGTTCGACTTCAAATGATCTGACCTCTAATGTTTACGAATTCAACCCGCAATCCAGAAGTTTTAAAAGCATTCTGAATTTTAGTTTTAACTATCCTTCATTTGGAAATAAAAAAAGCTTTTTTGGTTGGAGAGATGAGTGGGATCCAAATTGTATAGAAAGTTCCATTGGATTTTGTGATTACCCACAACCGATTCTCAGTGATATAGAATTTGATGGAGATGACCACATGGTTCTTGGGATTATGGACCGATATAGCCTTCAGGGTGGGGTTAACCAAAAAAACACTAATGGCACTGGCGCCTATTCAATCCTTCCTACAGGAGATATCCTTAGAGCAAGTTATAATCCTTTAATGGATAAATTTACCTTAGAGAATAATGCGAGTGATGGGGTGAATCAAACCGATGGAAGAAACACCGGATTTGGTCCTGGAGGTGGAGAATTCTATCATGGTGAATTTCCATTGGATGAACAAGGGGTTAAATTAGGTCAGGAAGCTGCAAGTGGAGCACTTGCAGAATGCCCCGGTTATGGGGATGTTGTTACCACAGCTACTGACCCAAATGGATTATTCACAAATGGAGTGATACACCTCAACAATAAAAAAGGGCATTGGACCAAAAGATATCAGGTAATTCCACCTGATTTTACCTTGTTTGTAGGAAAATCAAACGCACTTGGAGATCTCAAAATATCCAGTCCTCCAGCCCCAATTGAAATAGGCAATTATGTGTGGAAAGACTTAAACGGAAATGGTATCCAGGATCCAATAGAACCACCAATTGCAGGGGTAACGATTCAGCTGGTTAAAAATAATGTAGTTATTGCATCGGCAATTTCAAATAAAAGGGGAAACTACTTATTTTCCAACGCACCTGTTCCAACGGTAAATGAACATCCAAATTCGTTTAAATACAACATAAAAGAATTAACCAGAGATTCAACTTATATTTTAAGAATTCCAGATTATACCAGTCAATCTAAAGTTGGTGTTGCCATACAAACCCAAAATCCAAGTAGTTATCTTCCAAAAATTGATAATAATGCTACCAATGTAGTTGGTTCAGATATTGATTTTGAAATCATGACTGATTTAGATGGACACAATGATCACTCTTATGATTTTGGTTTTTATGCAGATAGTGAAGGCTCGGTTTTTGACCCCATCATCACTGTTGGACCTTGTAATGGGATTACAAATGGTTTTGACCTCACTATAGAAGTAGATGTTGTGAACAGCCCTGTTGGAGATATTATGGTTGAATTGTCTACCGGTGAACAGAAAAGAGTTCCTGCAATTCCGGATGGTAAATTAAAATTTACTTTATACAATTTACAAACATCCGGAATAAAAAATGTGGGTATCAAACTATACTTTATTAATGACACAAGCATAGTATTTGAAACAGCAAATGCTTTTGACCAACCAGACCCATGTTGCAATTTACAACTTAATCTTTGCACCAATCGTGATGCCTTGGTTGAACTAGTTGCGGTTCCAGGTTTAGTGCATTATTCATGGTATGATTCTACTACCCAAACACTATTGGGAAATCTGCCTACTTTAATACTGGATAAAAAGTCAAAAGGATTAGAAGATAACCATGAATCATATTACTTTGTTGGTATAAATGCGCATGGAGATACCATAAGACAATATTGCTTCTATAATCTGGATGTTATTGAATGTTGTAATCTGACTGTTAATACATTTTTTCAGACAACCTGCAACAATAATAATACTATCTATGACCCAACAGATGATTGGTTTGCAATTTTGATAAATGCCGAAAATGATGAGGCTGGACCAACAAACAGATTCGAAGTTGTATTAAATGGAATGGTTCTTGAGACTTCTCCATACGGAACTGCTGTTGTTGTGGGTGACGGGATAAATCAAAATTTTAAAGCGGATGGCGCCACAACCTACAAAGTCTTAATTAGAGATGCAGACAATCACCAATGTCTGGATTCAATTTTTACTGCTCCCTCTTCATGCCCGATACCCAAAATTTCTGTAACAAAAGTTCTTCAATCCAACCAAATTCAATCCGATGCATCTTATGCTATTGTATATCACTTACAGGTGAAGAATACAGGGACCGAAACAGGAACCTACACTTTAATTGATGATCCTCATTTTGATGATGATGCGAAAGTTTTAACTACATTTTATACAAGTGATATACCCAACCGCGGTGGAAGCGCTCTATTGGGGTCCGGTCCATGGACACTTATCTCTAATCAAAGTATTGCTCCTGGAGTAGTTCATAATATTTACTTCCATATAAATTTGAAGTTAGATTTTAGCCCAGGTTCCACAGGTGATAATAAATACACCAAGTGTGGAACTTCAAGTTCAACACATTTTAGCTCAGGGGAAGGATTGTTCAATAGGGCCTTGCTTGATTTTGACGCCAATGGAAGTATTGACGCAATTGATACAAGCTGCACAGATATTCCCTATATAACTATTGACAAAGAATTAATTAGCAGTACACAAACAGGTATTAAAACTTATACATTGCAATACCAACTTTTGGTAAAAAACTTAGGCGGTGCCAATGGAATATATAACTTGATAGACAGACCTGGGTTTGATGATGACATCCATATTACTTCTGCAGAATTTTCCTCAAATACTGGTTTGAATGGAATGCTTAGCAATGTCGTACCTTTGAATGGTTGGATTATCGCTTCAGCACAATCTATTGCCCCATTTGAAACAGATAGTTTTTTAGTCAAACTAAATGTTACTATGGATTTTGATCAAAGTACATTTGGCAACAATTTCTATAATCCCTGCGGCCAAATTAACCCATTGATACCCCGCGTAGGCGAGGGCATTTTTAATGTGGCTTCTGTAGATTTAAACAATGACTTTAAGCCGGAAAAGAGAGATACAACTTGTGGAGATTTATCCCAAATTACACATAAAAAATCAATACTTTCAAAAAACTATTTAACCGATGGTGCTCTGGATATTTTATATCTGATCAGGGTGGTCAATTCAGGAGGGAAATCGGGAATCTATAGCTTAACGGATAGACCAAGTCCGGATGAGGATTTGATTAACCAAAGTGCTTCAGTCAAAATAAATTCAGGAGCATATCAAATTCTGTCCACAAATCCAGGGACTAGTGGATGGACACTTGCTTCAAATCGAAGTTTGAATGCCTATGGTATCGACAGTTTTTTTATTAAATTGAGATACCAAATTGACCTTACCTCTACAAGTCCCGGTGACAAAATTTATCAATTTTGTCAAAAAGATGCAAATGGACAATTTAAGGAAAAATATGGTCTTTTTAATGAATCTCAATTAGAAATAAATCAAGACAACGTCATTGATCAAAAAGATACAGCATGTACTGACTTTGAATTTTACGATTTAGCCTTAAAGAAAATTTGTTTGGCTTCAGTTCCAGTCAGAAATAAGGAATTAGTTGCTTTTAGAATTGTTGTCTATAATCAGGGGAGTCAGATAGCTAGGAAAATTTCTGTCACAGATTACCTGTCAAAAGCCTTTGACTTTGATCCATTTTATAATTCCGGATGGGTTGAAATTAATGACAGTACTTATTCCTACGTAATTGATTCCATCAATGCTGGTGATTCAATAAATATTGACATTTTGGTTAGAACCAACTACCATTTAAGGCAAAAATCCTTATCTATTAATAGTGCTGAAATATCCTCTTTTCTGGATAAGTCATTTCAAGAAACCAGAGACTATGACTCAACTCCAGACCAGAATAGAAATAATGATAACACTGTTTTGCCTGGCTCAAATTATGACGACCTGATCTATGGAAGAAGGAAAATCAATCCAAATGAAGATGAAGACGATCACGATATTGCAGAAGTTCCTTTCTTAGACCTGGCGTTAACCAAAACAGTAATATCATTACCACCTTACAAATACTATGACACAGTTAGCTTTAAGATAGTAGTTTATAATCAGGGAAATGTTGTGGCTAAAAAAATTGACCTGGTAGATTATATTCCTTCGGGATACTCTTTTGACCCAATGTTTAACCCAAATTGGACTTTGCAAGGAAATAAAGCGTACTATCGGTATTTTGGTAACCTTAATCCTGCAGATTCGCTAATTCAAAACATTGTACTAAAAATTTTGCCAACAAATAGTTCCAGAAACTGGATCAATGAAGCCGAAGTTTCAGGGATTTCAGTATTTTCTATTCACAACCTGAATATCTCCCAGGATGACTTCGACAGTTATTCTGATGAAATTCTTGGGAATGATCCAGGAGGGAAGGTTAACACTTCCTCAGATGACCAAATTTCAGATGACGGCGTTGATACAGACGGCGATGGCATACAGGATGAAGATGATCATGACCCCGCAGTAATAAATATTTGGGACCTAGCTCTGACCAAGAAAATTATATCACCAAAGCCTCATTACCCTGGAGATAATATTCAATTTGAAATAAGTATTTTTAATCAGGGTACCGATACTTTGGGGCAAATTACTGTAGTTGACTATATTCCAATTGGTTTAGAATTTGATCCTAATGTCAATCCTGGTTGGTTAAAATCCGGTAAATATGCATTTAGAACAATGCAGGTACATGTTGCTCCTGACTCTAGTTTTAGATTTCCAATAATATTAAAACTTAAGCACGGTAACAGGCCGATTACAGACTGGATAAATTATGCGGAAATCAGTGAATCCTACAATTCAAGAGGATTAAATACTACCGGATTTGATATTGACAGTAAAGAAATGTCTGACCAGCAATTTGAAAGAGCAGTACTTCCTGGCAGTATTTCAGACAACAATATTTCCTCGACAGATATCTTTGGTGAAGAAGATGATCATGATCCGGACATGCCCGCCATATTTGATTTGGCGCTCAGGAAGTACTTGAGTCCGGAAAAAATATTTCACTATGGTGATACCGCAGAATTCATCATATCGGTTCATAACCAAGGAGTTATTCCATGCAAGCAATTCTTGATTACCGATTACATCCCATCAGGATATAATTGGATTCCACAAAATAATTGGAGCTATATTTCAGCCCCTCGACACGGTAAATACCAATGGAACGGACTATTACTTTCTGGTGACAGTGTCCAAATACATTTAAAACTTCTGATAAAATCCATCTATTCAGGTGGGCTTGATTTATTAAATCTTGCTGAGTTAACTTCTGCAATAGATACCAGTGGAACTATTTACATCAAGGACATTGATTCCTACTATGATGCAGATCCTTTAAATGATTCAGGTGGCAAGGTAAATACCCTGTCAGATAATTTTATTGAGGATGATGGAATCGATAGAGACCGGGATAACATTCAAGATGAGGATGACCATGATCCTGCTTTAACGCCAATAGTTGACTTTGCATTAAGGAAGGAAATTCTAAATCCAGACAAAGGTAATTACGGTGATACAATTGAATTCAAAATCACAGTGTTCAACCAAGGAAATATTAATGCAAATTCGATCGAAATTAAAGATTATTTAAATAAAGGCTATTCATTTCCTCCAAATTTGAATCCTGGTTGGCAATTAAATGGCGTAAACCCAGTATATTCTTTCAAGAATATTTTTCTACCTGGACAAAAAATGGAAACAACACTTAGGTTGATTGTAGAATCGGATACATCCATTGCAAGTTTTTACAACTGGGCCGAAATAACTGGTTCTACGGACTTGAATGGCTCGCAGATTGGACATAAAGATGCGGACAGTAATCCTGCATCTGACAATTCCAATGAAAGAAAAGTTATACCGGGAGATGTGAATGATGACAACATTTTTGGAGGCGGACCTTTGGTCAATGAAGATGAAGATGACCATGATGTTGCAGGTTTAAATTCTAAAGGGAGTATAGGAGACATGGTATGGCATGACAAAAATGCAAATGGCATAATGGATTTAGGCGAAGAAGGTATTGAGGGTATCTCAGTTCAACTATATTCGTCACCTGGAAATATATTTGTACGTGCTACAAAAACAAACAAGTCCGGTAAGTATCTTTTTGATCAAGTGAACCCGGGTAAATATTACCTCAAGTTTATTGTTAATAATCCATGGAGTATTACCGACCCAAACAAAACCATTGATACTCTGGACTCAGATGTTGGAAATTTCAATGGCGTTGCAACAACAGAGACCACTATGCTTATGGGTGGAGAAAATGACAAAAGTTGGGATCTAGGATTATATAAATGTATTCCTATAACAGGATATGTCTTTTTTGATATTAATCAAAATGGAATTTATGATCTGACGGAGAATGGCATCAATGGTTTAAAAGTATATGCTCATGATGCAACATCCGGACAAATGGTATCGTCTACAAAAACTTTTGTTAGTGATGGCAAAATATATCATGATGGATATTTCTATTTCTGTCTCAAACCCGGAAGCTATTATATTAGACTTCAGGCACTTGATGGCTTCATGATATCTCCATATCACCAGGGGACTGATCCAAACTTTGATTCTGACTTAACCAACCAATTTGGGCCTTTTACTACAGGTATTTACTCCGGCATTTCTTGTGATACTATTAAGGGTATAGGTGGTGGAGTGTACCACCCATTATTTAAATTGCAATCCAATAAGGA
The DNA here is from genome assembly GCA_016713905.1 of Candidatus Vicinibacter proximus. Classification (NCBI taxonomy): domain Bacteria; kingdom Pseudomonadati; phylum Bacteroidota; class Saprospiria; order Saprospirales; family Saprospiraceae; genus Candidatus Vicinibacter; species Candidatus Vicinibacter proximus. The sequence goes on along the minus strand of JADJOE010000001.1, from coordinate 1,462,587 downwards.
TACCAGAATAAATTCTGAATACGAAATCAACAGTCGCTCAAGTTATTCAGAAAACTTAATACTTCAGGGACAACAATTAGCTACCAGAAATATTCTTCGATGGACTAAAACCAGCAAAAGCTGTTTACGTTATTTGCAAATTCTTCGAAAAGAAAGTAACAATGATCAATTTGAAAGTATTGGATTCGTAAAAACGGACAGCTCTGAACTCAATCCTCAGTCTTGTCCGCAAGAATGGTCAGATTTAAAAGCCATCCAAGCTTTAGAATATGAATATAAATTAATTGGTTTAGACATGGACTTCAATGTCTTAACCAGTAATTCCATAACCATCGGGAATGAAATAGATCCAGTTGGTCAAGAGCATGGATTTGATTTACATCCAAATCCAGCAAAAGAAAACATCTTTATATACTCCACGAATTGGAATGATCCAATATTAGCTTACCAGGTAATGGATATTTTTGGAACAATTGTAAAAAAATCAAATCCTTTAAATTTGGATTTCAATGGAAAACCTATCGAAATTCCATTAGATGATTTACCTAAGGGACAATATTTTATAAAGGCATATTTTAGAAACGCTACAAAAGTCAGAGGATTTCAACTGTATTAATATTGAAAATGAAATACAAGATTTAAAAAGTAATCAAAAATTTTAAGTCTTGTATTTTATTCTTTTAATTCTTTTGCCATCTTCATCAAACCACAATTCATCTTTGGCTTCTGGGTCTCCATGATAATTGAAGGTAATTTCTTCTCCTACCTGTATGTCTTTGATTGAAAATATATCAATGGATTGGTTATCCAGATCCAAAATAAAATTTGCGTTTGGTTGGTATGAATGATTGTATAAAGAGCCATACCCAAGGGCAATAGCCGCGGCTTCATCTTCTTCACCCCAAATAAAATAATAATCATGGAGTTCTGTTTCATGGATTACATCTACTTCATCCTTTGGAATGACAAGGACTGGGCAAATTTCAATTATTGAACCAGAAGGAATAAATTCGGCTGTAAATACTCCCCGCCCAATATTTCCTGAATTACTAACGAATAATCCCTGAATTCTCTGCATTTTAACTGACCATGTGAACAAATGGTAAAATTACTACCTTTGTGCCTCATATTAGCAAAGATGCAACACGTAAAGCTTTTTTCAGGTACACAATCCATGTATCTCGCAAGTCAGATTTCTGACCATTATGGATTCCCTCTTGGAGACATGAACATTCAAAAATTCTCAGACGGGGAAATGCAACCAGTAATAAATGAGTCTGTAAGAGGAACATTTTCCTTTTTTATTCAATCCACTTTTGCGCCTTCTGACAATCTTATGGAATTGTTACTCATGATTGATGCTGCCAAGCGGGCTTCAGCCGATTACATTACAGCAGTTATCCCATATTTTGGTTACGCCAGACAAGACCGAAAAGACAAACCAAGAGTACCGATTTCATCAAAACTCATTGCAAATCTAATCCAAGCTGCCGGGGCCAACAGAATCATGACTATGGACCTGCATGCTGATCAAATTCAGGGCTTTTTTGACATTCCTGTGGATCATCTAAAATCTGAAGCGATATTCATGCCCTTTCTGGAAAACACAAATATGGAAAATGTCATTTTTTCCTGTGCAGATGTGGGTGGTGTCAAAAGGGCTAGAAATTATGCAAAATACTTTCAGAAGGATTTGGTCATTTGTGATAAATACCGCAAAAAGGCCAATGAAGTGGAAGGAATCACCGTTATAGGCGACCCAAAGGGAAAGGAAGTATATTTGATCGATGATATTGTGGATACTGCAGGTACCCTTTCCAAAGCTGCTGATGCCCTCATTGCCAAAGGAGCTACTAAAGTTAAAGCAATTTGCACCCACCCTGTTTTGTCAGGAAAAGCTTATGATGTGATTATGAATTCCTCTATTGATGAGCTAATTGTCTCCGATACCCTCCCACTACGCAAGGAAATTCCTAAAATCACTGTGCTGTCTTCTGCCAAATTATTTGCCAGAGCCATTCGAAATACCCACGAGCATAGATCAATTACTGCATTATTTATGGATAAAAGCTAAATTTTTTATCATTTTATTTAGTTTCTTGCTATCTTTGCGCTCCTTTTAAAGAATTTTTAAACTGAAGATTCATGAAATCAGTCGTCATTAACGGTCAAGAAAGAAGTAAAATAGGTAAAGAGGCCGCAAAGTCCTACCGAAAAGAAGGCCTTGTTCCTTGTGTTCTGTACTCAAAGGATGAGAATATCCAGTTCAACGCAACCAATGGAGATCTTAAATCATTGATTTACAATCCGGATTTTAAATACGCAGACATCGTTCTGGGTGGAACAACTCATCGTTGCATTCTTAAAGAAATACAATGGCATCCGGTTACTGATGCTGTGGTACACATAGATTTCTTAAAGTTAGTGCCGGGAACTTCCATCAAGGTTGAGCTTCCACTAAGGCTTAAAGGTGCCGCTGTTGGGGTAAAATCAGGAGGAAAAATGGTTCAGAGGATGAGGATGATCAAAATCAAGACTGTTCCCGAACATTTGGTTTCTGAGCTTTTTGTCGACATCACTACCTTGGATTTAGGTCAGACCATGAGAATCCGAGATATTACCCCGGAAAATGGTATTGAGATTGTCACTCCAGCTGCGACGCCAATTGTATCTATTGAGATTCCAAGAGCGTTAAAAACAGCGGAAACTGCTACCCCTGCTAAAAAATAATTTTTTAAGCTACTCGCTTAATTAAATAGATAAATTAAAAAAATACGGATGCTATTGAGTTTCCGTATTTTTTTTGTTTTAAAAAACTATCGTGTTGAAAATATAGGATACTTAAACTGTAAGCCACAGCTTAAAAACCGGCATATTTACTAATCTTAGACATGTTAATTGGTTAAATGCCCCCTTAAAACAACCAATTACAAATTCAAAAATTACAACAGGTTCATGCAAAATATTCTGTATGGACTCAATTTTAAAATTCCTTAACTACCTGTGAAGTTCCCCTGATCTAGGGCACTTTAGGAATTCCTGTCACCGGTAAATTAAGATGAGTTACGGACGGAAGGCTGTTCAATGAATTCTAAACAGGAATCACCTACCTCCAGATCTATTATTTCTTCGTTCTCTCAGGGTTTTTATTACCTCCATGTTGAACTCTTTTTCCACTTCTTCAAGTCTGCTCAATTTTTTCTCTGGCAATAAAAGTTTGAATCTATTATAATAATCCCTCTTCAGATGAAGCTCCTTCTCCTGAATAGCCAATTGATCATCCACAGAATTTCGATTATCACCCCTTCCCTGCCTCAATTCCCTGGTTTCTTTTCTGATTTCCAATCTTTTTTTGGAATATTCGTTATAAACCGGCCAAAATTTTATGGATTCTTCAGAACTCAAATCCAATTTATTGGTAATGTAAGCAATTCGCTGGGCTTCAAGTTTTTCTCTAAATCTTTCCTTTTTCCCATAATCTTCCGCATTATCTTCTTGAGCAATCATCTTATTGCCAAGAATAAGAAAACCTAATAATATTGTCATTACATTTCTCATAACATTTATTTTTTATTGATAAAATTCAATCATTTCATCCAAATCATTTCCACCTAATTCAATTTGGAGATCCATTTCATACAATTCATCCTCATCCAATAAATTTGCTAAACTTTCTGAATCCATATCTCCAGCATTTTCATAAGCAAATTCCATCAATACCTCTTCATCAATTTTACTGAGATCCAGATTCTTGTCTAATTGGTTATTTTGGTAATTGAGCACCACTAGTGAAACAGCCAAAACAAACATTGCTGCCACTGCGTATAACCAACTACTTCTGAAATATTTTTTTGGGGCTAAGGTCTGGTCATGCTTTATTTGCCCTAAAACCTCGTCTGACAAGTTTTGGAAATACCCCTGAGGTATTTGAAATTTCGAATTATCTTGATGAGGTAAAACATGATCAATCCTTACTTTTTCTAAAATCAGATCCGGAAGCTCTTTAAAATAATCCTTTGGGCAATTTTGAAAATCCTGACTCTTTAAATCAGATTCTAAGTAACCAAACTGGCTTATTTTTTCATTCCGCTCTAAAAATTCCTCAAAATAAAGTTCAGGCACTTTAAAAGAACCTCTTTCTTTTAAAAGGTGCAGGAATTCGGGTTCATATATTATATTATCATCCATTTACTTAACAACTTAGAAGCTATCTTCTTTTGATTTAACAAATTCTTCAATTTTCTTTACTGCATGATGAAAAGATGCCTTCAATGCTCCTTCAGAAGTATTTAATATTTCTGCTATATCTTTATAAGACATCTCTTCATAATACCTCATCTGGAAGACCTGCCTTTGCTTATCAGGTAATGTCAACACGGCCGCTTCCAGTCTAAGACTGATCTCATCTCCATCAAAATAAGGATCGGACTTTAAAGCCAAGATTGCTGGATGCTCGCTTTGATCTTCCAGGTTATCATATTTCCACTTCTTGTTTCTCTCTATGAAACTAAGGGTTTCATTGGTGGCGATCCTGTACAACCAGGTAAACAGGCTGCTTTTTTGTTCAAACTGTCCAATATTTCGGTATACCTTTATAAAGGTATTTTGCAGAACGTCATCTGCATCATCGTGATTCAGTACCATTCTCCTGATATTCCAGTACAACTTTTCCTGGTATTTTTCCATCAAAGCACGAAAACCTCTTTCCAAACTGCCTGAGTTTTTAATTAAATCCAGGATTACTTCATCATCTGCATGTTTCAAAAGAATCGATTTAAAGGTTAGATAATTATTTATTCAAATGGTTTAATCCAAATGTTCAATTTCATTGATTTTATCCAAATGGAGGTAAGTTTTACCATCTTTTAATTCAAACATTGGTTTGAATTTAGCATTAAAAACAAAGTCGGATTTATCATATGAATGTATACTTTTAATAGTCCTTCCAGTGCCTTCATCATACGCGCTTACCAGCAAAATGAATTCAAAATTGAGTCGCAGGAATTCTTCCCTTGAAAAATTCCTTAATTCACTCTCTTCATTTAAAGGATGTACCAATGTCCAGCTTAATGGAAACATGGCTATTTTTTTAATTTCCAATGGGAGTGTTCGCACAACCCGGGCTTTGGATTGCTCCGGAATGTATGCGACGATTAAATTAGCTTCAATATCTAGCAGATCGTACTGATTTTCATTGGCAATTCTTACCTGTATGGATTTTATTTCCTTGTAGGGCGCAAAGAGCAAATTGTTAGAGGAAATAATGTGTTTACCCGGGATGGAAAATTTGGAATAGACCAGACCTGTGATGATGGCAAAAGTTAATAGTCCTGACAATGCTTCTATTCCTGCCAGAAAACTAGCACCAAATCCAGTAGGATGAAGCCCACCATACCCTACTGTAGTAAATGATTGAACTGAAAAGAAATAACACTGTAAAAATAAAGACCAGCTTGGTCCTGGCTCTATTCCATTGATTTGTTCCGGACCAATCAGGAAATAAATACCTGCAAATACAAAATTCACTAAACTGTAAAAAATAAAAATCAACAACAGAAATATTGGCCAGGACAAATTGATCAATTCATGAAACCAGGAATGGGCTTTTTTCCCCACCCGCTCAACATTAAACCTGCCATCTGGCAAAATCATTCGACCAAACTGGGCACTATAAGACTTTCCAAAACCGGAATCTTCGGCTTCTATGAGATTACCATTTTCTTGATTAGCTTTGTTTATCATAACATAATTTAAGCTCAAAGATATGACATGGATTTGCAGGCTGTTGCTCCAATTGATGGGTTGGAAGACCAGCGGTTTTGAACAAATGCATCATCTTAAAAAGTATATTATTATTGTTGCTCCACACACCTCCAACTGGGATTTTCCATTGGGTTTGTTGGTCCGCAAAGCTTGTCGACTGGACAAAGTAAAATATCTTGGTAAATCCAGCTTATTCAGATTTCCCCTTGGAATAATTTTCAGAGCGCTGGGAGGGTATCCTGTGGAAAGAAACCGATCCACTAATTTGGTACAGTCCTATGTCAATATATTCAATGCTCATGATAATTTTGCCATTGTAATGGCCCCCGAAGGAACAAGAAAGAAAGTTGAACACTTCAAAACAGGTTTTTACTTTATCGCCAAAGGAGCTGGTATCCCAATTATTCCCTGCCAATTTGACTTTGGCTCCCACGAAGTTAAATTCCTTCCACCATTTATCCCATCAGAGGATGAGAAAAAGGACATGGACTATTTGGAGTCCTTATTTAAGGGAATTAAGGGAAAAAATAGCGAGTACAATTTTTAACTATTATTCCTTTATACAGTCAAATACACAATTTTAATCTTTTGGCAAATTTAACATTACCTTAAATTGGTTTACATCTAAGAGGATATAATTTTGTCACACTAAACTCTGGGCTTATGAAGTATTTGTACATCGTTTTTATTTTGACTTTTATTGGCCTTATTACCATGTCTAACAAAGGTGGGCGAGCAGGTTCGCAGGGTATTGGCAGCACAGGTGCGCCAAAGGAAAATACGGTTTGCAAAAGTTGTCATAACGGTCCGATTGATGTAAGTCTTAAATTACAAGTTTTCTTCAATGGAGATACTGTTGCAAGCTATAAACCAGGAGAAAAGTATTTGGTTAAAGTTACTGTAAATCATATAGGTGGCAATACTCCCAAGGGCTATGGCTTTCAGATGCTTGTTCTGAATGCCTCTCTGGGCATAGATGGGCCGGATTTAAAAAATTTAAGTCCTGCCACAAAAAATGTCAAAATCAGTACTGCCTTAAACAACAGATTATATGCAGAGCACAATAATCGAAGTGATGTCAACATTTTTGAAATTAACTGGACTGCACCTACAGCGGGCTCAGGCCCTGTGAGTTTTTATGCCGCCGGAAATGGTGTCAATGCAGATAATGATCTTTCAGGAGACGGATCTGCTAAAGTGAACCTGCAACTAAATGAAGAAGTTAGCTCATCCACCAAATATTTAAATGCTGGAAATTCAATTAGCTTTTATCCTAATCCCGCGTATGATTTGGTAAATATCAAAGATGAAACAGGTAAAGTGAGCCAAGTTATTGTCCGGGATCTTCTCGGCAAAAGTCTTAAAAAAATACCGCTCGAATTCGGAAAAAAATGTTTCAATGTTGCTGATTTGGTGGATGGGGTATATCTGTTACAATTTCAAGCCAATGACGGTGAAACATTGAAGACACAAAGATTATTTAAGAAGTCATTAAGACCTTAGCTTTCAGATTAAATAACACTTTTTCCAATATCTATTGATTTCTGTTGTCATTATCGGTAAATTCACGAAATTTACCATATGAATACCAGACGAATAAATAAAGTAGCCGTACTTGGATCAGGATTGATGGGTTCGGCTATTGCAAGTCATTTTGCAGGAGCGGGTTTTCAGGTTCTTCTTCTGGATTTGGCTCATGATTCACCAGACAAAAATAAAATTGTCCGAGAAGCTTTGGATAAATGCATTAAGGCAAAACCCTCCAATATATTTCATAAAAGTTTTTTACAACGGATCACAATAGGTAACTATGATGAAGATTCAAACAAGCTTAAAGATTGTGATTGGATTTTGGAGGCGGTGGTAGAAAAAATTGACATCAAAAAATCTATTTATGAGAGAATTGAACAACACCGTAAAATTGGCAGTCTAATCACTACTAACACTTCTGGTATTCCCATCAATCTTTTAACGCAAGGAAGATCAGAAGATTTTAAAAAGAATTTTTGCGGAACTCACTTCTTCAACCCACCAAGGTATTTAAAATTATTAGAACTTATTCCAACAGTTGAAACTTCTGTTGATGTTATAAGTTTTCTTCAGCACTTTTGTAATCGGTTTCTCGGAAAAAACATTGTGGTTTGCAAAGACACCCCGGCATTTGTAGCCAATAGAATCGGTGTACCTGTAATGGCCAAAATTTTTGAACTTGCCTTTGAGTTAAAATTGAATATTGGCGAAGTAGACAAACTCACAGGTCCGGCCATTGGCAGACCAAAGTCAGGTACTTACAGACTAACTGATTTGGTGGGATTGGATACAGCGATGATGGTTATACAGGGTCTGAAACAAAATTGCCCGGATGATCAAATTATTCAAGGTATCCAGCTTCCTCCGTATTTAAAGTTTCTGTTGGATAATAAATGGTATGGACAAAAGTCAGGTAAGGGATTTTTTGCAAAAACCGATGAGAGAGACGAATCTGGAAAGAATATTATACTTGCCCTTGATCTGCAAACACATGAATATCGTCAGGAGCCAAAAGCCAAACTTGAAAGTATACAAATAGCCAAACAAATCGAGGATTTGCCAAAAAGATTAAGGGCTCTGATTAAATGCAAAGACGCCGGAGGTGATTTGATACGTAAATCTTTGGGTTATTTATTTGCTTATGCATCCCATCGGATTCCTGAGATTTCAGATCAGTTTTTCCCTATTGATCTTGCCATGAAAAGTGGATTTGGCTGGGAGCTAGGGCCTTTTGAAACATGGGATGCAGTTGGTTTCGAAACTGGCCTAGAGTTGATCCGGGAAGTCGGATTAGAAGAACCCGAATGGGTAAAAAATATGCCTACATTTGGTGCTCCTGCATTTTACAAACTAACCCAAGGTCAACTATTGTATTGGGATATTGCCCTAAACCAATATACTGCCTTGCCAGGCCAAACAGAAAATATTCAATTGAGACTACTTGATGAAACTAAAGTAGTTTATAAAAACCCTGAAGTCTATTTATATGATATTGGAGATGGTGTACTCTGCTTAGAGTTCAGGAGTAAATATAATGCGATTGGAGAAGGTATTTTAACTGGCATCCAAGAATCCATAAACCTTGCGGAAACACAAGGCTGGAAAGGAATTGTAATCGGAAACAATGCAACTAATTTTACCGTAGGAGCCAATTTAATGTTGATTGGCATGATGGCTTTTCAACAGGATTATGATCAATTGGATTTGGCTGTACGGTTATTTCAAAATACTTCCATGCGTTGCAGGTATTCTTCCATTCCGGTGGTGACTGCTACTCAGGGATATGTATTCGGAGGTGGAACCGAAATTCTTATGCATTGTGATGCCGCTATTTGTTCGGTAGAGTCTTATATTGGTTTAGTTGAAGTTGGCGTTGGATTATTACCAGGAGGAGGCGGTACAAAAGAATTTGCATTGCGATTATCAGACCAACTCAAAGAAGGGGAAGTTCATATACCGCAATTAATAGAAAAATTTAAAACAATAGCAATGGCTTCTGTTGCTACAAGTGCGTATGAAGCATTTGACTTTGGTTATTTGCTATCTGATCGGGATCAGGTCTGTATCCATGGGAATAATGCGATATACCAAGCTAAATTGAAAGTTCTCCAATTGGCTGAAAATTATATTATGGCATCTCCTAGAAAAGATATTATGGTCCTGGGACGCTCAGGACTTGCTGCTTTATATACCGGCGCAAATAGTCTTAAAAGAGGAAATTACGCTTCTGAACATGATATTAAGATAGCCAAGAAAATCGCATATGTTTTGTGCGGAGGCGATCTTTCTTCACCTCAAAAAGTGAGTGAGCAATATTTATTGGATATAGAAAGGGAAGCTTTTCTTAGCCTTTGTTCAGAACCAAAAACTTTGGAAAGAATTCAGTTCATGCTTGAACACAACAAACCATTGAGAAATTAATTTTTAAACTGCAATCTCATTTGTGAATGAATGAATGACATAAATGAATCATTCATTTATTTTAGGTTTTATTATGGTTTTTATTTTACCCTTTCTGTGGCAAGAACCATCTTAACCTTGAGGTTTACTCCTATCTGCAGTACATTCACCATATCCTGGACCATCAACCCCTGGTCTAATCGCAGGACCACAGTGAGATCTGGTGCTTTTTCAATAAAGGATTTTAATGTGGGTTCCAATTCTTCAAAGGGTACTTCCTTTTTCTCCACATAATATCGAAGATCTTTTGTTACAGAAATGCTGATCGGTTTCTTTGATGTCTGCTCACTTTGCTTGGAAGAAGGAAGCATAAGTTTAATGACATTGGGGTTGGCGAGGGTTGAGACAATAAGAAAAAATAATAGAAGGAAAAACATAATATCGTTAAGTGATTCAACACTCAACTCTGCACCTTCTCGCTTTCTACCCCTGATATTCATATGTTTGTTTTTTAGGATATTCTTATTTTACTGGGGAATGCAACATGTCCATGAATTCAATGCTGCTCCGTTCTAATTTATTAACTTCTTCATCCAGCATCATGGTCAGAAAATAATAACCAACAAATGCTACAATACCTACGAATAGACCTCCAGCAGAGGTGAGCATTTTCTGATATAATCCACCAGATATAATACCAATGGAAAGGTTATCGGTCAATGAAATATCATAAAATATTTTAATTACCCCCATGATGGTTCCGAGAAAACCAAACATCGGAGCCAATCTCGCGATCAAAGAAAGATAATTCACCTTTTTCTCCAATCTAAAAGTTTCTACACGTCCGACATTTTCGATTGCGCTTTCGATTTCTGGCATTGGTCTACCCAAACGCTGAAGGCCCTTTTCAACCATTCTTGCCAAAGGGGTGTCGCTACTGGCACAAATCCCCTGAATTGCAGCAACGTTTCCACTCGTAATATTTGACCTAAGGTTTTGCATTACCCTTTCATCTTCTTTAACCACTGCCTTTATGGTAAGCCATCTTTCTATAAAAATATAAAGAGCAATAATGGACAATAAGACTTGAATGGATATAATGGTGACCCCTAAAGGACCACTGTTCAGAATGATATCAAAAATGCTTTTACTGGCCATAGCATTGGCCACAGCAGTGGAATCAGAAACAGTAGCTTGTAAGAAGAACATATTTTTACTTAAGTTTTAGTATTAACGGTAAATGGAGTATACTTTGGTATATGTAAGCCCAAAAACTATACAAATGTAAAGTTTTTTTAATATTTGAGAAAAAAAAGGATGTTTGATCCGGAAATACCTGGAAGTTTTAGTGAAAGCAGGGTATCAATAAGGAATAAATCGGATATTCAAATTCTGACCACTTGTTAAAGAACTTGGAGAAATTACCTATGATTAAGATAATTTTCCCAATCCAGGTACTCATCTACATCATTAAGTTTAGGTAAGATTGCGTATCCACAATGATTCTGATTAAGTATTTTAATGGTTTGGTTTGTCAGCTGATCCGTACTCCAAGGCATATTATCAAACAAGAACGGTAAAAGAGTAGACATACCCAGTAAATAGTAACCACCGTCTATTGCGGGTCCGATGACCACTTCTTTATTTTCCAATTCTGCAAAGCCGGTCTGAATAAGTTCCGAAGTAATATATGGACAATCGCTCCCTATTATTATGGCGTTGTCATGTTTTTTCAAAATGTCTGTGAATGCATTTTTCATCCTTTCACCTAGGTCATTACCTGACTGGGTTCTTTTATGATAAATTTCATTACTCCAATTATCATTTAATATTGATTCACTGTAAAAAAGATATTTATCTATCTGCAAGGATGAAGTATGTAACCGAGTTATTTCAAGAAGTTGCTCGTAGATTTGAAGAGCCATTTCTGCCCCGTGGGTTAAAGCTATTCTGGTTTTAACCCTTGAAATTACCGGATTTCTGATAAAGACTATTAATGCACTTTTTGTGCTCATTAACCAATGTATCTAATTGTAAAATATGAAGGTAATATATCAAACAAAACTGCCCCCTAATTATTAGGTGGGCAGTCTACTTTTTAATACATAACCACAATATTCATCTTCTGCTGCAGATGGCAGGTGAAGGCCATTTTTCAGTTCTGATCATGACCTCCATTTTTTTTTTCGAAATTTTCTTTTTTCATTCCAATTTTCAAACCTGTCTGTCAGATTATCGATTTCCTCCTCAACTTTACGGGCAATATTTTGCACATTGATAGGTTCCCCTTTCATAGCCAGTCTATCAGAAGGGCTTGATGCTTCAGAAGTTGCAACCCAGAGTATGGCGTAAAGCGGTATGGTAAATCCTCCAGCTAAAACACCAAACCCAAAAGCTAATCGTACCCAAACAACATCCTGAATTCCCAGGTAATGCGCAAGTCCGCTGCAAACTCCTGCTATTTTTGAATCATAAGGATCTCTAAATAGTCGTTTTCCTGTCTTTATTCCCCATTCAGCAGAGGTCTTATCCTGCCCTGAATTAGTCTCAGTATTTGCCCATTCTGCTCCAAAAACTTCAGGGGTTCCCATTATTTCAATGGTCTGCTGTACAATTTCCGGAGAAACAATTGATCTTCCGGAAAGCTTTTCGAGGAAGAGTTCTGCTATTCGAGATTCTATGTCTTGCATTATTTCCTTACATCCCTCAGATTTTTCAAAATGGTTTCTCAGAGATAAAAGGTAGGTGTCCAACTTTTCGTAGGCAATGTCATCAATTGAAAAAGGGTATCCCCCGACGTTGATGTGAAGTATTTTGTTCATGGATTATAATTGGTTTTTTAATGATTGATTGACTCCTGTTACAAACTGATTCCAGTTTTCTATTAATTGGGTAAGGGATTCCTTCCCTAGTTCAGTGATTTTGTAATACTTCCGTGGCGGACCTGAGGTAGATTCCTGCCAGTAGTAATCGAGCATTCCAAAATTTTTTAATCTGGTAAGTATGGGATAAAGTGTCCCTTCCACTACGATCAACTCTCCCCTTTTTAATTGGTTGATGATGTCAGAAGGATAAGCTTCGTTGTTGTTGATAATGGATAGGATACACATCTCCAGAACTCCCTTTTTCATTTGTGCAATTGTATTTTCAAGTTTCATTGAATTGGATTTGATGAAACAAAGATATACCATTATTTAGTACTATGCAAAACAAAGTACTTGTAATTGCATAAAAATTCGACTCAGTGGTGATTTGTATCGACAAACTGGCAAAATTCTTGGTAATAAATAAGATAAAAAGCATCTTTGTGGATGATGGATTCTCAATTCTTAAAATTGCTCGCTTACTTCCCTGAAGCCAATTTACCATTTACTCTTCAGGAAGGTTCTGAACATGATTTTGGTTTGGCCAATGATCAATTGCCTTCTGCATTATTGGAGGAGATGCTTATGCCTAATTTACCATTTGAATTGGACGAATTTACTGAAATTTTGCCTGGTTTTCATTGGAAGACTCCATCAGGTGGTTATATTTTAGTTTTCTGGGTGGCGAGATTAATGAAGTATTCCTTTATCTTATTCAGTTTTGATGAAACGGGTAAATGGGTGGACGATGCTGAAGTAGCAGGATTTTTCACAGAGGGTAATCATTTTATCAGAAGGATGGCTAACATTGATGATCCTCAAACCATTTATATTGTTGAAGGAGTACAATTCTTGGATGGCAAAGATATCAGGCCTCAGGAAACTTCAAAATGGATAATTGAGGTAATGCCAAATGGCCAGTTTATTCAGCTGGATGCAGAATAATGGAATGGCATGCCAAATGGTATGGTATAATTATTTGAGATTCTGAATCAATAATACAATAGAAAGGACTGCAGTAATTTGGGCAAATGTATCGACTACCACTTTACTCCAATCCACTTGCTTTTTATCCATTTTTACTTTTTGGGTCTTTGGGTCTTTTAATCCTACATGAATGATTGACCCTTTATATACTTTGGGCGACTTTTTAAAGAACCAGTAGTTTCTTGTTTTTTCAATTCTACCATTTGCATGCTCGACTGTCACCTTTTTAATATCGCCATTTTCATTTATTCCGGCTGCATAATGATTTAAATAGAATTTAGCCCGACGACCGCTATGAAAAGCAACAGTTATGGAATTATTTGAAGCTAATAATTTATCCGGATACAAGTTTGAGGCATTAGTAGCACCTGATATTCTAACCAAATCCTTCTTTTTGGGTATATAAAGTACATCTTTATCCTTGAGGATTAAATTATACCTAGAGTTAACCGAACTCAATGCATGTTTTAAGTTCAATACAATATAACCTATATCATCCTGCTCTCGGTACAATGTGGCCCCTTCCGGAAATGATTCGAGCCCCAATCCTCCTGCTCTTTGGATTAGATCCGATATTTTTTCATTGGGACTCAACAATGCGTAAAGTCCAGGATATTTAATTTCCCCATCAAGACTTACCAATTGTTGTAATTCAAAATCAGGTTGTTTGCGTACAACGACAATATCAAAAGGTTGTAATTGAAAAGCACCAGAATCTAGAGCTTCTTTAAGATTTTTCTGACTGTTGTATGATTTTACAATGGTTTTGGTAGGTTTGTTATCTAAGATTTCTACCCGAAAAATATCAATATTTGTTGAAAGTGCGGAAAATGAAAAACCATTAGCCAAAGAAATTAAATCATTAACCGTCATTCCTTCAGCAAAATGGTATCTACCAGGTGCATTGATTGCTCCATTGACTTCAACATACGTAGCATTGCTAAAGTCATTCTCAGATAAGATTAATAAACTATCAAATGGCTGTATGGCAATATTTTGGTCTTCATTTAAATCTGCATTCTTATTCCCAAGGTTAATTCTGATTACTTCCAAATCTTTGTCATTGGTTGATTTTTTTCTAAATAAATACGCAAACTTCCACGCATCCGATCTGAGTCCACCAGCTAGAAGAACAAGATCTTTCAATTTCAATTGTTCATTGGCATCTACTGTAAATTTACCAGGCTGACGAGCCGCACCACTCACAGAAATGTAGCTTCGATCGATAAAATCTGATAGTTTGTAAACAACTAATTCATCCTGAGATTTTAATACAATATTGGCAGATTCGGAACCCTTTCTTACCTCAATTAGATTTACCCTGATTAGGTTGGTAGTTTGGTCTGGATTTTTTCGCAAAATAAACGCGTCCTGCAGGTTCGACTTTGAAGTAAATTCAATTTTTTTAATAAGATCTCCTAAGGTCATTCCTGAATAAAAACGATAAGAGGATGGGGCTCTAACTTCCCCTTTGGAATAAACATAATCTTCAACTTCTGAATTGATTTTAAAAACTTTTATAAAATCTCCTCTTTTAAGTTTAAAATCTCCCTTGCCCTTTAGCAACTCCTTATAAGGGATATCTAGAATTATTCTTCTGTCATTTTCAATTCTTTCCAATTGCATTACACCAGTGATTGCTTCCTCCGTCAAACCACCAGCATAAAAAAGTAATTTGTTTAAGTCCTCACCATCTAACAATTCATATCGTGAAGCTCTATTTACGGCTCCTTCAATGGTAACGATTCTTTCCGCAACCGGTACAACAATGAAATCATTATTTTGCATAAAGAAATCTTTTTCCAAGATTGGATTTTGGATAAATTTATATATATCCAGAATTTTCTCCTTTCCAGAACTTACTATCTTAATCTTGCGTACACTTCCAATTTCTGAAACACCACCTGCAGAAATAATTGCATCCAAAGCAGTTTGACTTGCGGCAATTGTAAAAGAACCTGTGTTGGCAACTTCACCTACAATATTGATATTTATGGTTCGTCCTTCATTAAGAGAAAGGTCAAATTGGTTAATATTAAATTGGTAAAATCTTTTAAAAGTATTTAATGTGATTACTTTGGCTTTTTCTAAAGTTACACCTTTAAGAAAAATACGAGGCATTCTTTGAGGATTAATATATCCCTCTTTGTTAATTTCATAAACCTCATTTAACTGACTACTTCCCCATATTGAAATAGTTAGTTTATCTCCTTCGCCAAGCACATAAGTACCTGGAGGTTTTCCATGATTGGTTAAATTGAATTTATGAACATCTTGTTTGTTGAAAATATGATGCCCCCACACAGCTTTTCTTTTGTCGGAAGTATGTTCGCTAATCTTATTTTTCATTGTATCCATTAATGGATCTGCAATTTTTATCGGCACTGTATCATTGAGTGATTTAGTTGAAGCAATTTTTAAACTATTTACTGAATTATCATCAATTGCAGAGGGAACATTTTTTTGAGATTGTTTTTGTTTATTTTCAATTTCAAGTTCTTTAACAACTCCTTCAATTTCATTTTGCAGCAAAGAGAGTTCTTCAAAACTCATTTTAGAAAGCTCATCATAATCGATACCTCGGGAACTTAGTCTTTCTTTCAATTGCTCTTCTGTTACTCCTCTTGATTCAATTTCTTTTAGTGCTTTTATTTGATAAATTTGCTGATTTTGACCTTGCGCATATAAAATACAAGTCATGGCGATAATCATTAAACAAAAGTGTCTGAATTTCATGTTAGATTATTTTGAATAATGTCTTTGGTAATAGTTTTTATATTCTCCTGATGTTATTTCATTGAGCCATTCTCCATTGGCCAAATACCAATTCACTGTATGTTCCAGACCTTCATGAATATTCATGGTTGGAGTCCATTGTAGTTCTTCCTTAAGTTTTGTGGCATCGATTGCATATCTCTTATCGTGTCCTGGCCTGTCTGGGACAAATTGTACTAACGCTTTTGAGGTTCCAATTGGCCTGTTGAGTTTGTTATCTAGAATATCGCATAAAATATAAATCAAATCGATATTTTTCATTTCAGAATTCCCGCCGATGTTATATGTATTCCCGGTTTTACCACAGTGAAAGATTCGATCAATTGCCGAAATGTGGTCTTTCACCCAAAGCCAGTCCCTTACATTTTCCCCTTTTCCATAAACTGGTAGTGGGATATTGTGTATAATATTATTGATCATCAGGGGGATCAGTTTTTCCGGAAATTGATTGGGGCCATAATTGTTGGAGCAATTTGAAATGATCGTTTGCAATCCGTAGGTGTGGTTAAAAGCCCGCACTAAGTGATCCGAAGAAGCTTTGGAGGCAGAGTATGGTGAGCGAGGGTCATAAGGCGTTAATTCCGTAAAATAACCTTGTTCTCCCAAAGAGCCGTATACCTCATCCGTGGAAACATGATAAAATAAATGACTTGAAAAATTGTCGTGCCAATGTTCTTTAGCGGTAATTAATAGATTTGTTGTACCTATAACATTGGTCATTACAAAGGATGCAGGATTTTCAATCGACCTATCCACATGTGATTCTGCAGCCAAATGAATTACATCGGAAATATTCTCCATTTTGAATAATTCTTGTAAAAATGGAAGATCATTGATATCGCCTTTAATAAATTTATAATTATTGGCTTTTGCTATATCTTTTAGATTGGTAAGATTTCCGGCATATGTAAGTGCATCCAGATTAATAATTTTATAATGAGGATATTTGGTTGTCATTAACCTAACTAAATGCGAACCAATAAATCCGGCTCCACCTGTAATCAAAATATTCTTTTTGGTCATATCCATCACATATTCAAAGGAACAATCTTTTTAAAATATTCGTAAGTTAATTGAAGTCCTTCTTTACGGTTGAATTGAGGTTCCCATTTCAACAATTGTTTTGCAAGACTGATGTCGGGTTGCCTTTGTTTTGGATCGTCCACTGGAAGCTCATAGTACGCTATCTTAGCTTTTGGATTATTGACTAAAGCCATAATTTCTTTTGCAAATTCAAGCACAGTTATTTCTTGAGGATTACCTATATTAACCGGCAAGGAATAATTACTTTTCAACAAACGAACGATTCCCTCCACGAGGTCATCCACATAGCAGAATGACCTGGTCTGCGACCCATCTCCAAAAACTGAAAGCTGCTCTCCTCTAATGGCTTGAGAAAAAAATGCAGGGAGCACCCGTCCGTCTTCTTTTCTCATTCTTGGACCATAAGTATTGAAAATTCTAACGATTCGAGTTTCCAAATTATGATACCTGTGATATGCCATAGTTATTGCCTCCTGAAATCGCTTTGCCTCATCATATACTCCTCTTGGTCCAATTGGATTTACATTACCCCAGTAACTTTCACTTTGGGGATGTTCCAATGGGTCCCCGTAAACTTCCGAGGTAGAAGCGATCAATATTCTTGCCTTTTTCTCTTTAGCCAATCCCAATAAATTATGAGTACCCAGTGAACCGACCTTTAAAGTTTGGATTGGCATTTTCAGATAATCAATTGGGGAAGCCGGAGAGGCAAAATGAAGAATATAATCAAGAGGTCCAGGCACAAAAACAAAACGGCTTACATCATGATGATAAAATTCAAACTCTTTTAGTTTAAATAGATGATCAATGTTTGCAAGATTACCGGTGATCAGATTATCCATGCCTATTACTTGATAGCCATCTGCTACAAACCTGTCGCATAAATGAGATCCAATAAATCCTGCAGCTCCAGTAATTAAAACTCTACCTTTATACATATTAAAGGCAAATTTAATATTTAATATGTAATTATTGATAATCAGAATAGAATATATATATAATTAATTATATTAAACTTATATTATAATTATTAATTATTAATTTTCAATATATTTTATATATTTCTTTTTTATATGTAAAATTGTTTAATAAAATGGATTTGGAATCGTTAATGTCTTATACGGTGGGTATAAAATAGTATCTTGCCGGTTTAATAGTCGAGAAAATGATCAGAAATTACCATACTATACTTACCCTCATAATGAGTTCCTTTTTTTATTCTTTCCAAAATGGGCAAAGTCAAGATTTAGCTTTTGACAAAAAAGGAATTTTCATTGACCTAAATCTAGGTGCAGGCTTACCAACCGGACAACTTAAGGAACGATTTGGATTCCATCAAATTATTGGTGGAGGTTTGAGTTATGAGCCCCCACAAGGGAAGAGTATGTCACTAGGCGTAAAATATTCGTTTGGATTTGGAAACACAGTGCATGAAGACGTATTGGGACCATACCGTACCACTGACCTTGGACAGATAATTGGTGAGGATGGATTGTTGAATAATGTACAACTAAAAGAAAGAGCCATGTGGGTTCATGTTTACACTGGTAAAATCTGGACCATGGGGCGACAAGATGTAGCAACCCATGGATTAAGTTGGAAGTTGGGTTTAGGGTTTTTACAACACAGGATTCGAATACAGGATGATGCAAGATCGGCCACGCAATTGAATACCGACTTCCGGAAAGGACTTGATCGTTTAACCAATGGATTTAGCATCCTTGGATTCCTTGGTTATGAATTCAGAAGTCATAGTGGGAGGGTTAACTTTTATACTGGTTTCGAACCTATCCTTGGATTTACAGAGATCAGAAGAAGTTATAATTACGATTTGCAAAATTCCACTTTAGGAATTGGAAGAAAAGATTTAATTCTGAATTTTAAATTTGGATGGTATCTCCCATTTTTTATTAAAGATGATTCTGCTTTAATTGAATATTGATGTGGATTATTTACAGGGTACTAATTTCGAGTTATTTCAGTCTGATCAGAGTAGCTGCCTGGTTCAGGGCAGATGCCAAAAATTGGGTTGACGGACGCAAAAATTTTGATGGTTGGCTTGCTGCCCAAAATCCTGAAAACCATTCACATATATGGATACACTGTTCTTCTTTAGGAGAATTCGAACAAGGTAGGTCATTAATTGATACTTTAAGATTTAAATATCCTGATAAACTCATTTGGCTTAGCTTTTTTTCACCGTCTGGTTACGATGTTAGAAAAAAATACCCCCAGGCAGATGTAGTCAGTTATTTTCCATCAGACAACTTAAATGATGTAAAAAAATTCATTGATAAAATTAATCCATCGCTTGTAATTTTTATCAAATATGATTTCTGGTACCATACCCTTAGTGAGCTTACTAGACGGTCTATTCCATTTGCATTTGTGTCTGTGAGCTTACATCAAAACAGTTACCTAAGGAAATCCTGGGCTGGTGGTTTTCTGGATATTTTACGAAAAGCTTGTTTAATTTCTGTGCAAGATCACAATAGCTTTGAATTTTTAAGGCTAAAACGATTTGATAATGTCTTATTGGCCGGGGATGGACGAATTGATCGTATTATTAATCTTGGAAAAGAAGTTTTCGAAAATGAATACATTGATGAATTTTGTGGAAAGAGTCCAATATTAGTTGTTGGGAGCAGTTGGAAACAGGATCTGGAAATCTTGAAAAGAGCTATACAATTGCCAGGTATTGGTGAATGGAAGATAATAATTGCTCCTCATAATGTGGATGAAAATTACATTTTAGAATGTGAAACCATATTAGAAGATAAAGTCAATTTATACTCAAAGGGAATTGGAGCTTATGACCGGGAATCTAGATTTTTAGTAATTGATTGCATTGGACTTTTAGCAAACTTATATAGTAAAGCAAGCCTTGCGTTTGTTGGTGGGGGGTTTGGAAAGGGAATTCACAATATTCTGGAGCCAATTGCTTTTGGCGTACCCGTTTGTTTTGGCCCTCATCATAAAAAATTTAGGGAGGCTCAAATATTTATGGAAAATAAGTTTGGATTTGAAATCCGAAGACCGGAAGATTTAGTAAACCTGGCTATAAGTTCCAATATCCCCAACTGGCATAATGAAAAAAAACAAGCAATCACAAAATTTCTCGATGACCAAAAAGGTCCAACAGAAAAGATAATCAGTTATCTGGAACAAAATTATTACTTAAAGTAAAACATTTTTTATAAATAAGGAAAACGGAAATACTGCAAAGCGCTGATAATCTTATATTTGTAAAATTATTCCAGCTACACACAACATATATTCAAAGATCTTGAATTCGAAATTATTCCATATCTTTAGCCATTATTTGCTAAACATCAATCAATTATAAAATGAGTATTAAATTATTACAAACATTTGCCTTCATGGTTTTAATTTTTCAAACCAGTGAAGCACAAACTATTCTGTGGGGAGGTCCAAATGATCCAAATTCCACTTTTTCAAATGGTATTGGGAATTGGAGTACTGTTGGTTTAAGTTCATCAAAAGCCGATTCGATCCAGAACGCAGTTTGGACTTATGCCGCTAATGGTACTTCAAAGGGAGCTTATTCAAACGAGGCCGGAAGTATCCTTTCTCCCAGCAAAGCAGATGGTGCCATGATTTTTGACTCAGATTTCCTAGATAACGGAGGAATAGAGAATAATGAAGGTCAGGGAAGTGCTCCATCTCCTCATAGTGGAGCACTTGTAAGTCCATTGATAGATTGCTCAGGCTTCACCTCTTCTGTTGCTGTCTCTTTTTACCAATACTTTCAAAATTATGCGGCGGAATGTTTTTTGGAGGTCAGCAACGACAGCGGAAAAACTTGGACTATATTTCCAATAAATCAAAATATTCTTGAAGGAACTGGCACTTCCAGAAGTAACCGGCAGGTGATTGATATCTCAAGTGTCGCCGTTGGTAAGAAAGATGTTCAATTTAGATTTGTTTTTGATGGCGATTACTATTTCTGGATAGTAGATGATGTTACATTAGTAAGCTTACCCGATTTGGATCTTGCTATCAATAGTGTTTATTATAGTCCATCAACCTACGCTCAACCAAAGTCTCAAATTTGCAATGACACATTCAAATTTAGTGCGCGGGTGAGTAATTTAGGAGGTATGGTTCAGCGTGATTTAAAATTTAAAGTGACCCTCTTTGGAGCGGATCGACAAACAGTTTTGTTTCAGGACAGTTCATTGGTGGCAAACCTAGCACTAACAGATGATAACATTTCCGTTTCAACCCCTAATTATTTTGTACCAAGCTCACTTGATTATGGAAAATACTTTATCAGATGGTCGTTTACAGGGGGACAAGGAACAGAATACAATGCTGTTGATAATTCCAAAATTGATTCTTTTGAAGTGACTGTAAGTCAATATGCAAGAGAGCCTAGACCGCGGGGTGGAATTAGAGCGAATGGAGGAATTAGCTATTCAGTCGCTACACTATATAACACCTCAGATTGTTGGAATGGCTTTGATAAATTCGCTGCAACCTCTGCTGATTTTGCAGTAGCTTATGATAGATTAGCTACATTAAACAATTATAATATGCAGATTTTTCTTCTAGCCGTGAAGGATGAAGTAAATGCAGATTTTTCAAATTTTGAAAAAATGGGTGGTGTGAGTGGTATTTCTACAGAACTTGTATCTGAAGAAATCTTTAAAGGAGGCACACAACCTTCATATTCATTGCTTAATCAACCTTTGACAGATGTTTTGACCGGTGGGCAAGTTGTATTAAAACCCAACAAGAGATATTTTCTTGTAGCTCAACATCCAGATGAACCTAGTTCTGATCCTAACACATGGAGATATCATGCTTCGAGCCTTGAAAAAAACTATAGTGGTCATCCGTTTAATTCCCCGGTAATTGACAATATTGGAGTATGGTATGAATCCTGGCCTGGAAATGAATCGCCAGTATTAAGATTAAATATTACCATTCTTACAAAAAATGATGAAACTTCTTTAGGTGATAATGTAATTCAAGTTTACCCGAATCCAATTCAAAATGGGCAATTGAAACTTGAATTGAATTTTGAAAAAGAAACCAATGCCAATCTAACATTATTCGATTTAAATGGTAGGGTATTAAATTTTCTTCCATACAAAAACGTAACTTTTAAAAATATTCAGATTCCTGTGGACGGTTTGGATTCCGGGGAGTATTTTATCAGAGTTTCGACTGATGAGGGTACTAAAACCAAAAAGTTTGTAGTTGTTAAATGATAAAAACGAAATATTAAATTTGAGCCCGGCCATATGGCCGGGCTTTTTTTTTCTCTAAACGATTGAAAATTAATTGGCTATAATTTAAAAAGCTTTGTACTTTTGTCTATACATATAATACATATTTATATATGAATAATTTTGATATTAAAAAAGTAATTCCCCATTTTCTAATGATTATTGGATTTTGGATAGTGTGTGCATTATATTTTCTACCAGCCTTGAAAGGAAAGGTATTACAGCAAGGCGACATTCAGTCTTGGGAGGCTATGGCACATGAAGGCATTGAATATAATAAAACCCATGATGATGTTGCATTGTGGTCAAACAGTATGTTTGGTGGTATGCCCATGTATCAAACCGCCATGCCCATGCAGGGAAATTTATTGAGATATGTACAAAACATTCCCTATAGCTTGGCAAAATCACCGGTTAATACATTTTTTGGAATTATGTTATTTACTTACCTGGCACTCTTGCTTTTTGGGATACCTCTTTATATAGCTGGATTAGGTGGCGTATTAGTAGCTTTCTCAACAGGGAATTTGTTGCTGCTTGAGGCAGGACACATGACAAAATTGCTCGTAATTGCTTATGCAGGGCTTTCACTTGCTGGTATTTGGCTTGCTTACCATAAGAAACTGCTATTGGGGTTGACAGTTTTTGGATTTGGCTTTGCGCTTCAGGTTATGAATAATCATGTGCAGATGAGTTATTATATTATTTTGGGAGCAGTACCTTTATTTATTATATATCTGATAGAGAGTATTAAGTCAAGAGACTGGTTATATTTTATCAAGGCGAATTTTCTTCTTGGCCTTGTTGCCTTTTTGGGTTTATGTTCATCTGCAACGATGATGTGGACTACCCAAGAATATGTAAAACAAACCATGAGGGGAGGTTCTGTACTTTCAAATTCCAATACGTCCGGAGAATCCAGTAATAAAAACGGGCTTGAATGGGATTATGCAATGAACTGGAGTAATGGCTGGATAGATTTATGTGCGGGCATTATCCCTGGAGTGGCTGGTGGGGCCAATGGCGAGCGGGCTATAAATAATGGCGCACTTAAATCTGAACTTAAAGATTTAAGAATCCCTGTAAATTCGAATACCAGAGTCCCAACTTATTGGGGAGCACTGCCATTTACGGGTGGTCCGTTCTATTTTGGCATTACAATGGTCTTTTTCTTTATTCTGGGATGTTTCATTATTCCTGGAAAAACAAAATGGTGGTTTGCAATAAGCCTACCCTTACTTTGTCTTTTATCGCTTGGAAAAAATTTTGAAATACTCAACAGAATTCTTTTCGAATATCTTCCATATTATAATAAATTCAGAGCTCCAAGTTCTGTGCTCAGCATTGCTTCTATTTACTGCACTATTTTTGGAGTGTATACGATTGGAAAAATTGTTAGCGGAAAAATAGACACCCCTAAGTTAAAAAAAGCAATTTTCTACACTGCCGGAGTGCTCTCCTTATTTTGTCTATTTTTCTGGGTGATGGGACCTGGATTTTTTGATCTCAGCAAAGGCCAAAGTGGTGAAGAGGTAAAGGTAATTGTAAAACTTCGTGAAGCAATGATGACAGGCGATGCCCTTAGAGGAATGATTTTAATTCTATTGGTATCCGGGGTAATCTATTTGTATACTTTAAATAAGATGAGCAATATCCTTTTTACGTCAATTGTTTCCATCATAGCTTTATTTGATATATTTTCTATTAACAGCAGATATATTACTCAGGGGGATTTTGTGAAACAAAACATCAAGTCCACGGTATTTGAACCGCGTGAAGTGGACAAACAAATCCTTACAGATAAAACCCTTGGGTATAGGGTTTGGGATAATTCGGTAGATACTTATAATAATTCATTTCCATCCTATTTCCATCATACTATTGGTGGTTACCACCCAGCAAAACTTAGAAGGTACCAGGATCTCATTGACCGATGTATAGACGTGGAAAGAAATAAAATGCAGACAATATTGCAAACTTTTAACGGCAATATATCTGACAGCAACTTTGTTTCTTCCATGAATCAACTACAAGTATTAAATATGTTGAATACCAAATACATGATTTTTGGTGAAAAAGGAAAAGAAGTGGTGCTTCCAAATCCTGCATCCAATGGGGCTGCATGGTTTGTTAAAAATATTGAATGGGTTAACAATGCGGATGAAGAAATTAATCTTTTAATGAAGAGAGATTTAAAACAAACTGCAATATTGCATAATGAATGGAAAGATAAAATAAGTCAAGCGGGTGATGGGCAGGGCACCATCAAGTTAATTGAATACGAACCAAATAAACTTAAGTATCAGCTTGAGACCAATTCAAATCAATTGGCTGTACTTTCTGAAATATGGTATGGGCCTGATCTTGGATGGACCGCTAAACTTAATGATAAAGAAATTGATCTCTTTAGAGTTAATTATGCACTAAGAGGAGTTAACATACCGGCTGGAAAAAATGAATTGATTTTAGAATTCAAACCAAAGTCGTTTTATACAGGAGAAATTATCAGTTATTGTTGTTCCTCCTTACTCATCTTACTTTTAATATTTTCTCTTTGGAGTATGTATAAGAAGTCTTTTGCTCTTGTGTCGGAGTAATTTCAGTTAGTTTAAAGATGAATTTGAAAATCTAACCACTTCTAGTAAAAATAATAAAGTGGGAATTATTAGATCACAAAGCATACGTTCTACATTTTTTATCTATATATCGATGTTGATTGGATATTTTAATCTGATCATATTGATGCCGCAATATTTTACAGGTGAAGAAATTGGAATGACACGAACCATAATTGTGTTAGCTTTGGTACTCACTCAATTTGCAGATCTTGGAACTACAAATATAATTTACCGATTTTTTTCCTTATATGAAAAGCAGAAAGCAAAGGACTTTCTGCTCCTTGTTTTGGGTATTCCACTTGCAGGGTATATTATTGTTTCTTCCATAAGCTTTATTTTTGAAGAACAATTATTTGGGTCCTTTTACTCCAAATGTCCTTCACTTAAACAATTTGGATTTTTAATTTACACAACTACTTTTTTTACTTTGCTATCGAGTCTGGGTGGACATTATTGTGCAGTTCACTTAAAAACTGTTATACCCAGAACTGTAAATGAATTGGTTCCAAGGATAGGAAACACCATATTGATCCTTTGTTATGGGTATAAAATAATTGATTTTGCTACCTACTTTATAAGCTTTACAGTATTGGTTGGTATTTCCGCAGGGCTTGTTTGGGTTTATATATTTTATTTGGATAAATTTAAGGTCAGCCTATCCATTAGTAATTTAACCAGGCGACTTTATAAAAAGATTTTATTATTTGGTTTAATTGGGATCCTTGGAAATTCATTTTCAACAATTGTTAGTTACATAGATACTTTAATGCTAGGTGCAATTAACGGCCAGCACGATGTCGCCATATTTAATATTGGCTATTATATCATTGGTATTATGTCGGTCCCATACAACTCTATCCTTGCAGTAGTCATGCCACTCTTATCGCGGGCAATCCGTCAGAAAGATTGGGATACAGTAGATAAATATTATAAGCAAACTTCCTTAAATAACTTTTTAATCGGAGCATTTATATTTGGTGGTATAATATATTGTTTTGATGATTTTATAAAGTTTTTACCACAAAATCAGGGATATGACAAAGCATTTTATATTATAATCTTTTTTGGTTTTGGGAGAATAATTGATATGATCACAGGCTGTAATTCTGAAATCATTGCTTACTCAAAACATTATTTGTTTAACTTTTATAGTCTGATGATAATATCTATTTTTTGTGTATTCTCAAACTACTTTTTCATTAGTCGTTTTGGAATTTTTGGAGTTGCAGTATCGGGTTTATTAAGTTTAATACTGTTTAACTTAGGGCGATATTTTTTCATTAAAATTAAGTTTGGTCTACAACCATTTAATAAATCTACCTTAATTGCCATAATAAGTGTCGCATTAACCACGATATTCTGTTACTTAACTTCTAATCTAATTAATGTCAAAATGCTGAATCATTTACACAGCTCAGCATTTTTAAATATTATTATTAAAGGATTGGTGTGGACTTTAATTTTTGCAACCAGCATTATTGTACTTAAGCCATCTAATGATATTACAAATTTATTTAATATGATATTAAATAAATTCAAAATCAGTCAAAAATAGAAAATCCACGATTGGAATGAATTTTTGATCGTTTTTTGATTTACAAAGTCTAAATTGGTGCGGTGGTGGAAATATTTATAATTTTGCAGTTGATGAAGTCTTACAAAATTTATAGTAAATCAAGACAGGTTGATTTACAGAATTTATTGGAATATAAGGATTTAAAAAATACATGAAAAAAATCATAGCGATTATAGGTGCCAGGCCGCAATTTATCAAACACGCTCCGATTGAATTAGCATCGAGGGGATTGGTAAATCTGGTAACCATACATACGGGTCAACATTATGATTACAAAATGAGTCAGATCTTCTTTGATGAGTTAGGCATTAAAAAACCAGATTACCAGTTAAATGCGGGAGGGGGAAATCATGGGGAAATGACCGGACGGATGATGATTGAAATTGAACAAATTGTAATTAAAGAGAATCCGGATTTTGTTTTAGTTTATGGAGATACCAATTCTACACTTGCCGGTGCATTAGTAGCATCTAAACTTAATATTCCGGTTGTGCATATTGAAGCAGGATTAAGAAGTTACAATAGAAATATGCCTGAAGAGATTAATCGCTTGCTAACGGACCATGTTGCCAATTACCTTTTTGTTCCAACTGAATCGGCAATTGAAAATCTAAATAAAGAAGGAATTACGCGGGGCGTATTTAAAACAGGAGACGTAATGTGTGATATGATCAGGATTGCCAAAGAGCGAAATATTATAAATGAAAGCCAATCCAACTTTATCTATGTAACTTTACACAGACCCTATAATACAGATGACCTAGCAAGATTGAATTCAATACTAGAGGCTCTTGACAGATTAGAGACGCAAATCCAATTCTATGTTCATCCAAGGACGCAACAAAAGATAAAAACAGGCTTATCAGACAAAATTTATAAGAACATCCAATTTAAAGACCCACTTTCTTATTTTGACAATCTTACTGCAATGAATCAATCCATTGCCATTATAACAGACAGTGGTGGAATTCAAAAAGAGGCATATATCTTAATGAAAAAATGCATCACCATCCGCAGTGAAACAGAATGGATTGAGACCCTCGATGGAGGTTGGAACACATTGGTCTGGGAGGAATTAGGAAATATAAAAGACATACTTTCCAAGCCATGTATAAATTACAAAACAGCACTATATGGTGATGGGTATGCCAGTCAGGAAATTTGGAATAATCTGGTAAATTAAATTATTTTGAATTAAGATGAATCCAAAATTTAGCATCATATACCCGACTAAAAACAGGCCCGATTATTTATACTATTGTCTGCAGTCAATAAAACTTCAAAATTTTGAGAATTTTGAGGTAATTATATCTGACAACTGTGAAAATAAATCGGCTGAACCAATATATTTAGAATATCAAAAAGATTCGAGATTCAAATACTTTTGGACAGGAGGAAAATTATCGATGTCGGATAATTTTTCATTTGCAATAAAGTTAGCTATAGGAGATTATTTAACAGTATTAACAGATAAAGTAACTTTGCTTCCAAGTGCTTTAGAAGTAGCAAATAAAATAAATTTATACAATAATTTTGATGTAATAAATTGGCGGGAAACCTACTTTCATAACAACATATTAGGTCTAGTAAACTCTCCCGGCTATGTAATTTTTCCTAATGTTGAATTCCAATTAAATACATTTAATCCTAATAGTCAATTAATAGAATTACTTAACTTTTTTAAACACAGATCAAAAGATCCAAATAATTATTATAGAGGAAAAATCATGTTTGGTTTCGTAAGGAGGGAATTATTTGCAAAAGAAATAAATGAAAGTACGTTTTTCCTTAAATATGCACCAGACTATACATCCCGAGTAATTATTTTAAACAGATCCATAATTGGATGTGAAATACCTTTTCCAATTCAAAATGCCTTTATTAGTGAATCATCAAATGGTATGAAATGTGCCATTCACCCAGAGTTTGCCTACAATTTTTTTAATGATGCAGATAAATTAAAAAATGTAAATACATTTTTTCCAATTAAAGGTATGTATGCAAGTCAGCAAAATCATGTGGCTGGCGATTACATGTTTGCTTTAAATATGCATAACATTCTCTTATCAATAGACTTTAATAATTTACTAAAAACCATTTATTTCGATTTGAAGAAGGTTAAATGGCCAAACCGTAAAATCAAAAAAGATAACTATTATCTCTTTTATAAATCATTACTCCATTCTTCTATTTATAATATACTAAATTTTATATTTATAAATTTTTGGACAATAAATTTTGAAATTAATTCCTTAAAATTAAAATCATTTTTGAGGAAATATTTTATAGATAAATACCCAATGATTCAAAAATTCTTAGAATTAGGAATTATTTCTAAGCGAAATTCTTTTTCAAATATTATAGAAGCAAACTATAAATTAGATCTTTTACTAAGAAAGTGGATAGAAGGAACTGATATCAAAAGTACAAAATGTTAATTTTAGTTTTATACAATAATTGGGATTTCAATAAAAGACTTACATTTTCCCAGAGTATCGATTGTTTTAAAAAGTACAGTAAGCCAAATAATGTATATTATCTAAATGTAGCATTGGGAATTCCTAACTTTGTTCAGAAAATGAATTTTGATGTGATAATATATCATTATTCCATATTAATTCTAAAATGGTCAAATCCTGAACAAAATTTATTTAATTATAACTTAAATAAGTTGATTAAATTAAATGGATATAAAGTTGCAATTCCACAAGATGAATATATTTATTCAGATTATATCTGCAAATTTTTTAAACTTCACAACATCAAATCAGTATTTACATGTCTTTTTGAAGAAGATTTTGAAAAAGTTTACCCAAAGGAAAAATCTGGCGTAGAGTATTACATTACAGTCTTACCGGGTTATAGTGATGATCTAGAAGTTGAAAAATGGAAAAACAAAACAAAACCTCATATAGAAAGAAAATTTGATATCGGTTATAGAGCAAGAAAAAACCCATACTGGTTAGGAGAATTAGGTGTTTATAAATGGATTATAACTGATAAATTTAATTCTATTATAACTGACTTAAAATTAAATTTATCGAATAAAACAAAAGACGTACTATTGGGAAATAACTGGATAAATTTTTTAAATGATTGCAGGTGTGTTTTGGGTACAGAAAGTGGAGCAAGCCTTCATGATCCTGACGGAACCATTCGAAAAAATGTAGATCTATTTATAGAAAAAAATCCAAATGCAACCTTTGATGAGGCCAAAAAAGAATGTTTTCTAGATAAAGATTGGAATATCAATTTAGCGACTCTTTCTCCACGTCATTTTGAAGCATGCATCATGATGAATTGTCAAATTTTATTTGAAGGCAAGTATGCAAACATCCTAAAGCCTAACATTCATTATATCGAATTAAAAAAAGATTGGAGTAATATTAATGAGGTAATAACCAAAGTAAAGGATATCAATTATTGTGAAAATATTGCAATATCTGCCTATAAAGAAATTATTGAGAGCAAAAAATATACTTACTCGAAGTTTGTTCATTTAATAATAAATCACTGTAAAGATAAAATTCATAATAATAGCAAGATAAAATTGGACATAAAATTTAAATTATTAGAACTCAATCATAGGTTTCCATATTTTACCTCTCCCTTATTATTTATTAAATTTAGTATGTGGAGTTTTGTAAAATTAGTTCTGAAAGTATTTTCATTGACGGGAAAATTCGATAGTTTAATTTATAGAAATAAAATTTTATAAGGTGGATTTACTTTTTTTTAAAAATATAGTTTATATGATGATAACTAATGCTAAGATCAACAAATAAGTGCAATTTTTCAAAAAAAAGGAAAAAAAGCTTTTAAGGGCTTTTTTTCTTTTGACCAAGTAGTGCAATCTTTGGATTGTCTATGTCAAAAAATTACAACCAGCTCAGCTTAGAGCAAAGATACCAGATTGAGGCTTTATTTGAAGCCGGAATGAAGCAAAAATTGATTGCCGAAAAAATTGATGTCCATCCATCTACGGTGTGTCGAGAATTAAAAAGAAATATTGCCCAAAGAGGTCAAATTGCAGGCACTTACAAAGCTAACAATGCACAGAGAAAGACAATATTGCGACATCAAAACAAACCGAAACGAATAATATTTAACTATAAGAAAAAATCAATAGTAGCTAATCAGCTCAAAATAGATAAGTGGAGTCCAGAACTAATAAGTAATGCTGCAAAATTTAACAACATAACTGCGGTTAGCCATGAACGAATTTATCGGTGGACATGGGAATATAATCACTCAAATACCAAGGAAAACAGACAATATAAAGACCTATACAAGTGTCTTAGACACTGCAGGAGACGACACAAACGAGGTAACAGGAAAGACAATAGAGGAGTTATTCTAAATTGAACGCCAATAGAAAAACGGCCATCTATTGTATCCAAACGCAAGCGATTGGGTGACTTAGAAGTAGACCTTATGATGGGCAAAAATCATAAAGCCGCATTATTAGTATTAACAGATAGGGCTAGTTTACATACTCGAATAAAAAAGTTATCTGGTAAGGATAGTATAAATGTTATGAAAGGTATTATATCATGCATAAAGAAAAACATGTACAAGCCACGGACCTTAACTTTTGATAATGACCTGGCTTTTAGTCGTCATCATGAAATTGCAAAGTTGTTTAATGTGTCTACGTATTTTACTAGGCCCTATACAAGTCAAGACAAGGGAACAGTCGAAAATAGAATAGGAGTAATCAGGAGATACTTTCCAAAGAAAACAAATCTTATATTTGTAACCGATAAACAGGTCCGCTATGTTGAAAAAATGTTAAACAACAGACCTATAAGAAAATTTAATTATTTAACTGCTAATCAAGTGCTACTTGAAAAAATTGCACTTATTAATTGAACTTACAATCCAAATTTTCTATAATGAAAATTTTAATCCTCTATCACAAAAAACCAAGAGCGCAGCGAAAAGCCATTTCAGGACATCTTGAGGCTTTCGGGTACACCACAAGCCATCAAGTTGAATATTGGAATATTGCATATGGTGCTCCAAATATTTTATTAGAATGTGAATTTGATGTGGTAATCTTTCATTTTACTTTTTTTTTACCTAACATTAATAAGAAATTTGATGATGAATTTATACAATGGAGTGTGTTAAAAAATATGGATTCCTACAAAGTTGCAATTGTGCAAGATGAATATATACATACCATAAGTCTATGCAATTTTTTCAAAGAATTTGGTGTAAAAGAAATTTTTTCTTGTTTACCTGAAACCTTATTTCAAACCGTTTACCCAAAAGAGAAAACCGGGTTAGAATATTACCATACCGTGCTTACAGGTTACATTGATGACCAAATGATTAAGGATTATGGTCAGTATGCTATTCCTCATGATAAAAGACGATATGACATTGCATACAGAGCAAGAAAAATGCCTTATAATCTTGGTTTATTTGGCACATTTAAGTGGCGACTGACGGAGACATTCAACAAATATTGTGAAGGAACCAATTTTAGAACAAATCTTTCGAATGACCCTCAAGATTTTCTATTTGGTGAAGCTTGGTATGCCTTTGTTGCAGATACTCGAACCATGTTAGGCTGTGAAGGTGGGGCCAGCCTTCACGATCCAGATGGAAGTATTCGAAGTTGTTGTGAAAAAATCATGATTGAAAAATCAAATTTAAGTTTTGAATATGTCGAAGAACACTGCTTTAAAAATCTGGATGGTAAATTCCCTTATTTCGCGATTTCCCCAAGACATTTTGAAGCCGCTGTCAGTAAAACATGCCAGGTATTGATAGAGGGGCATTACAATGGTATACTCCAACCCTGGGTGCACTACATCCCAATTCATAAAGATTGGTCAAACATGAACCAGGTACTTGAAAAAATTGCAGATGTTGACTATTGTGAAAAATTGGCAGAGAATGCATATATTGACCTTGTACAATCCGGGAAATTTACCTATTCTAAATTTATTGATTTTGTTTTTGGAAATATTGAAAAGCATGCTGCACTAAAAGGCTCTACACAAACAAACCGTAATGCATTAAGCAAATTAAGATTTTATCAGAAATATCCATTTTTGATTTCCCCTAAACCTTATATAAAAGCTCATTTAACAGAATGGGTAAAACAAATCGTTTGGACGATGGGTTGGGATAAAAAACAATGGTTTAAAAAAATTGAGCTTAAAATATTTGGACATAATTCTGTGCGTTAGCACACAAAATCAAGGCATATAGACATGTACTAATTGTGTAATTTGAACAAATATTAGCATCTTTGCGGCGATTATTGTATTACAAAGCAGATCGTCAAATACATGTGTGGTATAGCTGGGATCTACCAAAAAAATATTCTTAAAAAGGACCATTCCTTTCTACAAGAACTGAAGTCCATGCACGAACTGATCAGGCACAGAGGACCAGATGGAGAAGGTATTTGGACCAGTCAGGATGGTAAAGTAGGATTGTGCCACAGAAGATTGTCCATTATAGACACTTCGGAGACTGGGCACCAGCCCATGCATGCACAAGATGGCCGTTATACGATAACGTATAATGGAGAAATATACAATTACCTGGAACTGAAGAAAGGGTTGGCTGATGGCTTTGAATTTCGTACCCAATCAGATACAGAAGTAATTATTGCATCATACCAGAAATGGGGCGAAGATTGTGTCCATCATTTCAGGGGTATGTTTGCATTTGTTATTTGGGATGCTGAATCCAGAACACTTTTTGCCGCACGAGACAGATTTGGTATCAAACCACTTTATTTTCATGAAAATGAAAATAGGTTTTATTTTGGATCTGAGTGCAAAGCAATTGTCCCTTTTCTGGATGATAAAAAAGTTGACCTTGAAGGGTTAAAAGATTATCTGGCCTTTCAATTTTGTCAGGAGGGAAAAACACTCTTTGATGGGATACGTGAATTGCTCCCAGGACACAAACTAAGACTTAATGATCGAGGTTTAATTATCGAAAGATACTGGGAGGTTCATTATGTTCCGGACTTTTTACACACCGCCAATTACTTTGAAGAACGGCTTAAAGAACTTTTAGAGGATTCTGTTAAATTTCATTTAAGGTCCGACGTTCCGGTCGGTGCCTATGTAAGTGGAGGTTTGGATTCAAGTGCTATTGCTTCTATTGCTTCTGATATAGAAGGGAAGAATTTTCTTGGCTTTACCGGAAAATTTTCATTCAGTAAGGACTATGATGAAAGTTCCTATGCAAGATTACTCTGTAATAAGAAAGGGTTCCAGCTCCATGAAATTGATATAACCGATCAGGATTTTATTGCATCCATTCATAAAGTAATTTATCATTTAGATTATCCAGTAGCGGGTCCAGGGTCTTTTCCTCAGTATATGGTATCTGGCCTTGCATCCAAATATAGAAAAGTTGTTTTGGGAGGTCAGGGAGGGGATGAAATTTTTGGTGGGTATACCAGATACCTTATTGCATATTTCGAACAATGTATCAAAGCGGCCATTGAAGGAACTGACAAATCCGGAAACTTTATTGTCACTTACGAATCCATCATTCCAAATCTAATTTCTCTCAGGAATTACAAGCCAATGTTGACTGAATTCTGGAAAGATGGTTTATTTGATGAAAGGGACAAAAGATATTTCAGATTGATCAATAGGGCACCACAACTTGGCGATGCTATCAGGTGGGATCTTCTTGGACCGTACAACCCATATGAATCTTTCAAAAAAATATTCGATGGAGATAATGTAGGAAAACAGTCTTACTTTGATCAAATGACTCATTTTGATTTTAAAACATTACTACCTGCGTTACTCCAGGTTGAAGACCGTATGAGTATGGCAAATGGTCTTGAATCCAGAGTTCCTTTACTGGATCACCCAATAGTTGAATTGGCAGCTACCATCCCTTCCAATATAAAATTTGAGAATGGTGATATGAAACATATTTTTAAGAAAATGGTAACCAAGTACCTTCCAAGTGAGATACTAGAGAGAAAGGACAAAATGGGATTCCCTACGCCGCTTGTAGAATGGTCACGAAAAGGACCTGTGAAAGATTTTATCTTCGACACATTTAATTCTATCAAAGCCCAAAATCGCGATTTTGTGGACAATAAAAAAGTCCTTCAAAAAATTGAAAATGAATCCAAATTTGGGAGAAACCTTTGGGGATTTTTATGTCTAGAAATTTGGCATCAGGAATTTTTTGATAAGGATTTATTGAACAAATAGTCGTTTATTTTATTCATAAAGTGTTAAATTAAATAAAATGAGAAAAATATTAATTACTGGAGGTTCCGGATTTGTTGGTTCCCATTTGGCTGATCGTTTACTGGCGAAAGGAGATCATATTATGGTTATTGATAATTACCAGACGGGGCGAAGAGATAATCTAAAGCCACATTCCAACTTAACAATCATTGAAGGCACCATAGCTGATGAGATGTTGGTAAATAAATGTTTTGATGAATTTAAGCCTGAATTGGTTGTTCATGCTGCAGCAGCATATAAAGATCCAAATAATTGGATCGAAGATGTAAATACAAATATTCTTGGTACAATTCACGTCGTAAATGCCGCAAAAAAGTCAGGTGTGAGGAGATTTATTTATTTTCAAACTTCCCTGTGCTATGGTTTAAAACCACTGGAACAACCTATAACTTTAAAGCATCCGTTGTTTTCAGGAGATTATCCAGGTGGAAGTAGCTATGCCATAAGTAAGACAGGTGGTGAGCAATATATAGAGTTAAGTGGAATAGAATTTTTATCCTTCCGGCTTGCCAATGCATATGGTCCAAGAAACATCAGTGGTCCATTACCAACTTTTTTTCAGCGACTCACTTCTGGAAAAGCTTGTTTTGTCATGGATACCAGGAGAGATTTCATCTACATCGATGACCTTGTGGATGTTGTGGAAAAAGCTCTGGAAGGTCAGGGTGAAAAGGGATATTACCACATTTCTACAGGTTCGGACTATTCGATCAAAGAACTTTTCGATGCGACTGTAAAGGCATTGAATATTAAACTGGATAAAGAAGTTGAAGTACGAGAAAGAGGAGAAGATGATGTTTTTACTATTCTAATTGACCCTTCAAAAACTGAGGCTCATTTTAATTGGAAAGCGAAAACCTTATTGGAAGTTGGGGTAGCAAATGCGATTCAATATTACCAAGATTTTGGAATCGAGCAAACATTTACCCATCTTAAAAAAATGGATTAATGGATATGGATTTTTTTAAAGGTAAGAAAATAGTTGTTTCAGGAGGCGCAGGTTTTGTTGGGAGTAACTTGGTTCGAAAACTGTCTCTACAAAGCCCAGAGAAAATATTTGTAGTAGATAATCTACTTTCTTCAGAAGAGATCAATATTAAAGGGATTCCCAAGGTGGAAATTATACATTCATCCATTGCAAATGATGCAGTTCTGGATCAACTTTATAAAGAAAGGCCTGAATACATATTCCACCTTGCAACTTACCATGGCAATCAAAGTTCGATATACGATCCAATTGCAGATCACGATAATAATTTGATTACATCGATCAAACTTTTTGATAAATTTAAAAATGATTCGAATGTAAAAAAAGTAGTTTATTCAGCTGCTGGTTGTGCAGTTGCCGAAAAATCTGTGACCACTGCAGAAGCAACAGTTGAAGAGGATCATGTATCCCTAGTGATGGACAGTCCATATTCTATATCCAAAATCGTGGGAGAGTTTTATGCAGTTTATTATCATAAACAACACAAATTACCTACTGTAAGAGCCCGCTTCCAAAATGTATATGGTCCCGGAGAAATACTGGGTGCCGGTGAATGGAGAGGCACTCCGGCAACCGTGTGGAGAAATGTAACCCCCACATTTATCTATAAAGCAATTAAAGGAATGTCATTGCAATTAGAAAATGCGGGGAGTGGCTCCAGGGATTTTATTTTTGTGGATGACATTGCTAATGGTCTAATGGCTTGTGCAAGCCAAGGTCATCCCGGTGATGTGTATAATCTAGCCAGTGGCCGGGAGACGACAATTCGGGAATTGGCTGAGTTAATTATAAAAATAACCGATAGTAAGTCAGACCTTGAGATCTTGCCTAAAAGAGATTGGGATACCTCAATTAAAAGGTTTGGGAGTACGATTAAGGCTAAAGAAAAACTTGGTTTTGAAGCACAGATTCAGATTGAAGAAGGTTTAAGGAAAACAATTGAATGGACCAAACAAAATCTTCAGTTAATTGAATCTTGTATATTAAAACACCGGGACAAAATGAGTGTTTAGTGTATTTTAATTTAAAAAAAAGCTAACAATTCCGGTAATAATAATAATACTTCCCGTGACCAAACCGGCACCGTGTTCCATCTTATGAAAATTAAATTTCTGCATCCCTCTCCAGGAGATGTCTACCCATATCAACATTCCGGCAAGTGTGAATAAAGCATAAATAAGCGCCACCATTAGCAAGGGATAAATGCCATAGGAACCCGCCGCAAAAAAGAAAGCTTCTATCTCAATACATGGTGATAAAAGCATAAACATCATTAAAGATAATATCAATTGCTTTTTGCGGATTGGGGGCTCCATCAAATCACCATCCAATTGAAAATGATGATGCGTGTGATGGCGATAAACAAAAAATATGCCCATAATAATTAAAAGGATTGGCCCTGCAAGTTTAAATATTGCTTTGAATTCCACATTCAATTTGAAGCCAATAAATCCAATTAATACCCCAAGCAAAATAGAACTTAGCACATGGCATAAACCCACAAAAAATGTAATTTTAAGCGTCTCATTTTTAGTCCAATTTGATGTTTTCGAAACAGAAATCAAAGGAATCCAATGACTTGGTATCAAGGCATGGAGTATGCTGACTAAAATGGTTCCTGTAATAATCTGATACATCTCTGGCTACAAAGATGGTACATTTGAATCAAATATTTATCCCCTCACTTTTCATAGATTCAGCGCAATTTAGATCGACTGTATGATTTGAAACAATTTATATATTAAATATATCATTAATATTTATTCTTAAAAAATACTTGGCATAATAGCCACGTCAAAACATAGACCAACCTCTCTTTTATTATGATGAATATCATGGACTTAACTGACTGATATCAAAACTAAATAAAACCAATACCGGTATCTTGCGTCTTAAATATGTAAGTTTCATGGGTATGTTACTTTGTCCTGTCGATTATTCTGAAAGTTCCAGAAACGCGTTGAAATATGCAATTTCAACAGCCGAGGCTTTAGATTGCGCGGTACATGTGCTTTACGTCTTTCAGATTCCTGTTGCTTCTGCAGATGCTTATGTATTTGTTCCAAGTAATGAGGAGTTAGAGTCGATGAAAGGTTCCTATGAGAAAAGCTTAGAGGAATTTAACATGGAGACCCTAAAAAGTTTTCCCACAACTAAAGTTAAGCTAAGTTTTGAAGTAAAGTATGGAGATCCTGAGTCAGAGATATTGGATGTTTCAGAGCGGTTGGGAGTTAGATTGATCGTAATGGGCATTCAAGGTAAAGGATATTTAACAGAAAAGTTAATTGGCAGCACCGCCACACGAGTTTTGTCGGAAAGTGTTATCCCGACATTGGTAGTTCCGGTAAGCGCTCATTTTAGAACACCAATGAATATTTTGTTTGCATATGATAATAAGCAGTTTAAAGATAAGAGTGTATTAAAACCTTTGCTTTGGATTGCTAAAACATTTGACTCCAATATAGCAGTTGTCACCATTGTGGATGAGATTGCAGAATTTCCAGAAATGGCTAATATTTTGCACAAAGAGCAACTTGATCCGTCATTGGAAACCTATGAGAAGACCTCTTATCACATTGAGCAAAGCCCGAATTTTGTTGAAGGTGTTAGGGCTTTTATGAGTGTACACCCTTGTGATTTGATTTATCTTATTAGCCGGAAGCGAAATTTCTGGACTTCCTTGTTTAAAGAAAAGCATGCCAAGGAAATGGCATTTCACGGAGATTTACCAATTCTTTCAAATCTTGAATGTTAATTGTCTTAATCATGAAAATAAATGTAAGCGACAACCATACCATAAGAGAAATTCAAAAAAATTTCTCTGAACGATATCCTTATTTGAAGGTTGAATTTTTTACTAAACCACATGAAAAGTTTAAAGGCTCCAACAAAGAGAGTATGGTAGATCCCAATACACTTATTAAAAACTGCAGGTCCGTACATGGCGAGGGAGAGATTGAGATTTTCCCAAGCACAAAAGTCTCAACACTTGAAAATAAATTCAGAGAAATTTTTGGATTGCATGTGCAGGTTTTTAGAAAATCCGGTAATGTTTGGATTGAAACTACTGTGACCGATGATTGGACCCTTGAAAAACAGAATAATGAGGCAGAGTCCTTCATAAAAGATATTCAAGGTCATGAGGAGTCATATATTAGTTAGAGTATAACTTAAAAGAAACAGAAATTTATCTAAATAAAATATGGAAGCGGAAGGGACAATGAACTGTGTCATTGGTGTGGGTTGAATCAGCGCTTTACGTACGGCATCAAGCACCATTGGGTAATTTGACGAAGAAAGTGCTATTTAACAATAGTTACAGGACAGCTTGAATTTCTAAAAACATATTCGGCAACGCTGCCCATAACTAATCGCTTGATTCCTTTCCTTCCGTGAGATCCCATAACAATTAAGTCAACATTACTCTGTTTGGCAGTTTCCAAAATGCTTTCTCCGATATCGCTGGCATCAAGATTTAAAAGTTCAACATCCAGATTTGTATGAAGACTTTTCAAATCTGAAACTACTTTAGCCATATCTGCTTCCAACTCCACTTTCATCTTGGACATTAAATCCATGGCCAACACATTATTATTCAGCAAATAAGACCCTCCTTCAAACTTGAATGGATCATCAAAAACACTCAGAATGATAAGTTTCGCGCTGTGAAAATCAGCCAATCTGGCTGCATGTTCAACTGCTCGTCCTGCATTCTCTGACTGGTCATATGGGCAAAGTATCACTTTATACATAATACATATGTTAAAATTTACCGGCTACGAAATAGCAACCTTGCGAATATACTATAATTGGTAATAAAAATACCGTAATTAAAACTTCCTATTTACTGTTTTCAGCAACAACATATCGCAGGATATCAAACGGAGTAATGAGACCTTTCAGCTCAGATCCTTCAACGACCGGCAAGCAATGCAGGAAATTGGTTAAGAACACATCAATTGCCACTTCAATCCTGTCATCACATTCCAGTTTCCCCAATTTTGTTACCATTATTTGTTTGACCTTAGTGAATTGTAGTTTTTGGTCTTCAGATACCTCAAGATCTTTTGCGAAACCTTCAGAATTAACATAAAGCAAAAAATCAGATTTACTGACCAAACCCACTATATCTCTAAAATTTACCACAGGAATGTGGTGAAAGGAATGCTCTTCGAAGATTTTCTTAACTTTCAACAAATTATCCTCGGGTGTTACAATGATCAAGTCCTTTGTCATTATACTACTTACAGGTTCTTTTAAGTTTATCATATTTTTTTGTGCAAAGTAAATGGGTTTTTTGCTATATATCTTGATATTTGTCAATTATTTGGATGATTCTGCTCAATTTACATTATGAGTCTTGATATACATCATTATTTTAATGACAGTACTTTTCTAAGTTCAGTGTTCAATACTGCAATTGATGGGATCATCGTGATTGATTCCAGGGGCAGGATGTTGAAATTGAACGAAAGTGCCTCAAAGCTTTTCGGATACACAAATGAAGAACTTATTGGAAACAATGTAAGTATGTTAATGCCTGAGCCTGATCATTCAAAACATGACGGGTATATTCAGAATTATGTACAGACTGGCATAAAGAAGATAATTGGAATAGGTAGGGAGGTTACCGGATTAAAAAAAGATGGAATCCAATTTCCTATGCGACTGGCCATTAGTCAAATTGATTTGGATGGGATTATTTTTTTTACAGGAATTGTGCATGACCTAAGTGCGCAAAAAG
Organism: Candidatus Vicinibacter proximus; assembly: GCA_016713905.1. Taxonomy (NCBI): domain Bacteria; kingdom Pseudomonadati; phylum Bacteroidota; class Saprospiria; order Saprospirales; family Saprospiraceae; genus Candidatus Vicinibacter; species Candidatus Vicinibacter proximus. The sequence goes on along the minus strand of JADJOE010000001.1, from coordinate 1,421,791 downwards.
AGAGTGAAAAGAAACTTCAAAATCTTACCCGTTCCTTGGAAGATCAGGTTCAATCCAGGACCGGCCAATTACAGGAGACCATTAATCAATTAAGCGCAACCAATAAGAATCTTGAGGAAGAAATTGAAATCAGGAAAAGCGTTGAACTTAGACTTAAATTACGGGAACAAGAATTATTGAATTCACTTGAAAAAGAAAGAGATTTAGGGATTTTGAAGTCAAGGTTTGTTTCTATTGCTTCCCATGAATTCCGAACACCTCTCGCAAATATTCTAAGCTCTATTTCTTTGGTGAGTAAATATGACAGCCAAGAATTATTGGAGAAAAGAAATTCACATATTGAAAAAATTAAAAAGAATATACATTATTTAAGCGGAATATTGAATGAATTCTTAACCCTTACCCGTATTGAAGAAGGCAAGTTTGAATTACAACCTCAAGACATCAATTTAATAGAACTAATTTCTGAATTGATTGAGGATTTTTCCGCCATAAAGAAAAAGGATCAAAAGTTGACATTATTGTATAAACCAGGATTTGATGATTTGGTATATTCTGATAAATCCTGCCTAAAACACATACTTAATAACATTATATCGAATGCCATAAAATATTCCGGAGATGGCAGTCTTGTTGAGATTTCACTTCATTCAGATGTAGATTCTGTTGCTATTACAGTAATTGATGAGGGAATAGGTATACCTGAAGAGGAGATAAAATTTATCTTCGATATTTTCTTTAGAGGAACCAACGTGCTGAATATACAAGGTACCGGATTAGGTCTTAATATTGTTAAAAAATACCTGGATTCTATTCAGGGAAGCATTAGTTTTTCAAGAGTTCAACCAAAAGGAACAAAAGTTTCTATATTAATTCCAAGATATGTCAAAGAAATATAATATCCTTATTATTGAAGATAATGCAGAAATGCGCGAGAACATTGGTGAAATCTTAGACCTCGCCGGTTATGATGTTGTGCTTGCTGAAGATGGCCTTGATGGTATTCAAAAGGCCAGAGAATGTAATCCGGACTTGATACTTTGTGACATCATGATGCCCAATTTAGATGGATTTGGCGTGCTAAAGATTAAGAGTCATGACGAAGCACTAAAAAATATTCCTTTGATCTTTTTAACTGCTAAAGCAGAGAAGGAAGATTTTAGAAAGGGAATGAATCTTGGTGCCGAGGATTACCTTATGAAACCCTTTGAAGATTCAGACCTGCTCCAGGTTATTGAAAGTAAGTTATTAAAGTATGCAAGACTAGGTTCTGCCATTCAAAAAAAAAGATTATCTTCTTTAATTCGTTTTGATGAATTTAAGAAATTAGACCCTGTCCAGGAACTCATACAGACCACATCATCCAGAGAATATGGGAAGAAAAGTAAATTATGGACCTATGAAGAAAGTGTTCATTCCATTCACTGGTTAGAAGATGGAATGATCAAAGAATCAATGGATACTGTTGGTTTTAAAACCATAATTTTGAATTTTATCAACAACCATAATTTTGTTGATGCTCATTATCTTTTTCAACCAAAGTATCATTCACAATGTGAAACCATTGAACCTTCCCTTGTCAAGATGTTGCCTAAACAAAAATTAGAAGAAATTATCATCAAAGAAAATCTATTGCCAAGCTTGCTTTCATTTACTTCTCGACAATATTATGAGACAGCAAAGAGGCTTTCGGTAAATTCTTTTGGCAATGTGCGCGAAAAAATCGCCTACCACCTGATTATTTTGAATAAATCATTTAACCAAAATGTAATTCAGCTTAGCCGTGAGGATTTGGCGGCATTTTGCGGGATGGCAAAAGAAACTCTTATACGCACCCTGAGCGAATTTAAAGAAGAGAAGCTGATTGAAATTGATTCCAAGGGAATCACCATAAAAAACAACAAAAAACTGGAATTTATATTTGAGTAAGACACCAATTACCCAAAAGCACTTTCTGTTTATCATAAATTAATGTGTTTAGTCAGGTGTTTTCATTAGAGAGGGATAGAGGACCAAGACTTGACTCCTATCCATTAAAAAGCCAGCACCATACAAATGTCTATCTAAAAATGGGCCTTTATATTTTAAATAATTTATTTTGAATATATTATATATTTATTTATTTTTATATTCATTTTTATATGCTAGCTAATTAAAAACTATAATTTAGGAGAATTGGGTTTCTAAAAGAAAGTAATCAAACAAGAAAGGACTGACCTAAAAACTTGATTTTAGGGTGGTTATTAAAAAAAATGATCCAAAAAGAGGCTCTAATTCAATACATTAGAAAAAATATATTCAAAAATATTTGAAAATTGAAGAGGATTAGGCTTACCTTTGCCCCGCTTTTAGAATAAGCATTTGAATCATTTAAAATTATAAAAGTGAATACTTTAAGTTACAGGACAAGTCACGCCAGACCGGAGGATGTAAAACATCGCTGGTTTGTGGTTGATGCCGAAAACCTGGTTGTCGGACGTATGTCGTCTCGTATAGCCCATATATTAAAAGGCAAACACCGTGTAGATTACACTCCCCATATTGATTGTGGAGATTATGTAATCGTGATCAATGCGGAGAAAGTAAGATTTACCGGGAATAAAATGAATGACAAGACTTACCTAACCTACAGTGGTTATCCAGGTGGTCAAAAGTCTGCTACTCCCAGAGAGTTACTCAACCGAATCCCAACCAGAGTTGTGGAGACCGCAGTAAGAAAGATGTTACCTAAAAATAAGTTAGGTGACGCTATGTATAAAAAATTATTTGTTTACGCAGGACCAGAGCATTATCACCAAGCTCAGCAACCTGAAGTCATTACATTTTAATCAAATATGGAAATTATCAACGCAGTAGGAAGACGTAAGGCAGCCGTTGCAAGGGCTTACCTTTCTAAAATTGAAGGTACAGACCCTTCTGTTACCATTAATGGACGAAGTCTTGACCAATACTTTCCCATCAAAGACATTGCCCAAAAAGTATTGGATCCAATGCAAAGTGTAGAAGGTGGTGCCGGATATACTGTTAAAATTACAGTGGACGGAGGTGGTTTAAAAGGACAGGCCGAGGCTATTCGGATGGCAATATCGAGAGCACTTTGTAAAGTGGATGCCGATTTCAGACAACCACTGAAAGAGAAAAAATTTCTAACCAGAGACTCAAGAGAAGTTGAACGTAAGAAATTTGGAAAAAGGAAAGCAAGACGATCTTCACAGTTTAGCAAGCGTTAATTTATTCAATTTATTCAAGCTGGAATCATGGAAAAACCTACATATCAACAAATGTTAGATGCCGGAGTACATTTTGGGCATCTTAAGAAGAAATGGAATCCCAAAATGAGGCCTTATATTTTTAAGGAACATAAAGGTGTTCATTTAATTGACCTAAATCGAACTACAGATTGCATGGAAAAAGCTGCTCAAGCTTTGAAGCAGATCGCCAAATCGGGTAAGAAGATTATGTTTGTGGCAACTAAAAAGCAAGCAAGAGAGATTGTAACCAATGCTGCCAAGAGTGTAAACATGCCTTACGTAACAGATAGATGGTTGGGTGGAATGATGACCAACTTTACTACTATTCGCCGTTCTGTAAAAAAGATGAATAATATAGAGCGCATGTTAACGGATGCTACTGTTACCAACATTACTAAAAAGGAAAGATTGACCCTAAGTCGTGAAAGAAACAAAATGGACCGGGTTCTAGGTGGTATTTCTAACTTGAACAGACTGCCATCTGCAATATTGGTTATTGACATTCATCACGAACATTTGGCTATACAGGAAGCAGAAAAACTTGGTGTTAGAACATTTGCCATGGTGGATACCAATTCTGATCCAAATCAAGTGGATTTTCCAATTCCATCCAATGATGACAGTTCAAAATCAATTGCATTGATTACCAATTATTTAGCAGAAGCTATTAAAGAGGGTTTGGCAGAGCGTGGCACCGAAGGAAATGCAGAAAATTAACAGCCATTCCAGATTAAATAAATTATTGAATAAAAGACATTAATAAAAATGAGTTTTACTTTATCCGCAACAGATGTAAAAAATCTCCGGGACGCAACCGGAGCAGGAATGATGGATTGCAAGGGGGCATTAACAGAAGCAGAGGGAGATTTTGAAAAAGCTATCGAAATATTGCGTAAGAAAGGTCAAAAACTTTCTGTTAAGAGAGCGGACCGTGATGCTAAAGAAGGAGTGGTTATAGCCGCTGTTAATCCTGAAAAAACCAGAGGAATTATTGTAAAGTTAAGTTCTGAAACAGATTTTGTTTCCAAAAATGAAGACTTTATAAATAACACAAAAAAGATTGCTGAAATAGCGCTAAAAAATTATCCAAGTTCGTTGGAAGAGCTTCTTAAACTTCCTTTTGAAGGAACTACTACAATAGGGGAAAAGACTACTGACTTAGTTGCAGCAATTGGTGAAAAGATCGAACTTACTCATTATGAGAAACTAGAAGCTCCTCAGGTAGAGTTTTACATTCATATGGGGAATAAAGCAGGTGTATTAATTGGTCTAAACAAAGTTGGCAGTCAGTTTGCTGATGCCGGTAAAGATGCTGCAATGCAGGTTGCTGCAATGAAGCCGGTGGCCTTAGATAAGGGTGATGTAGATTCTACAATCATTGCAAAGGAAATTGAAATTGGAAAAGAACAAGCCAGAGCAGAAGGAAAGCCTGAGGCTATGTTGGAGAAGATTGCAATGGGTAAATTGGAGAAATTCTACAAAGAAAACACTTTACTGAATCAGCAATTTGTAAAGGACGGCAGTCACACGATATCAAGTTATCTCAAGTCCATAGATAAAGACCTTAGTATTATTGGTTTCAAACACGTGATGCTAGGTTAACAAAAAAAAAAAGCGAATGAAAAATCATTCGCTTTTTTTTTGCACTCAAATATCAAGATTAATAATAAATTTAAGGCTTGTAAGCATGATTAAGTTCAAACGAATTCTTCTTAAGCTCAGTGGAGAATCCCTTATGGGGGAGCAACAATTTGGCATTGAACCTGCGATGTTGCGTTACTATGCAGAACAAATAAAAAGTCTTGTAACCGAAGGGGTCGAAGTAGCCGTAGTGATTGGTGGTGGCAATATATTTAGAGGTTTAGGTTCAGATTCGGGAATTGAAAGAGTGCAAGGTGATTATATGGGCATGCTGGCGACCTGTATTAATGGTATGGCTCTGCAAAGTGCATTGGAAACTTTGGGCGTCTTTACACGAATGATTTCGGCCATAGAAATGAGACAAATAGCAGAACCATATATCAGAAGAAGGGCTACCAGACATCTCGAAAAAGGCAGAACACTTATTTTTGCTGGCGGAACTGGTAATCCCTATTTTACTACTGATTCTGCTGCTGCACTGAGAGCTAGTGAAATTAACGCGGATGTAATTTTAAAAGGAACCCGTGTAGAAGGTATTTATGATAAAGACCCTGAAAAAAATACAGATGCTATAAAATTTGATCACTTAAGTTTTGACGATGTTATTCGTATGGACCTTAAGGTTATGGATATGACTGCATTCACTATTTGTAAAGAAAACAAGATACCTATTGTCGTTTTTGACATTAACCGAAACGACAATTTGATCAGAATTGTAAGAGGTGAAAAAATAGGTACAACAGTATTCTAATCACTGATTTATTAAACCCAACCAACCCATTTAAATCGAATTTCTTAAATTACTAATATACAAAATTATGTCTCACATAAATTGGCTAGCAGTAATCGTTTCAAGTTTACTTGCATTTGTGATTGGTTATTTTTGGTATGGTCCATTTATGTTTGGCCCAAAATGGCAAAAAGAAAATAAGCTGACGGATGATCAGTTACGAAATGGCAATATGGCTCAACTTTACGGAACAGCCTTTTTCCTGATTTTATTTTTCTGCATCATATTAAATCTTAATCTCATCACCACCGATAAAAGTGGAATGGCGGATGGTATAAAACATGGTTTTTTAATTTCCGTTGGATTCATTTGTACCTCTTTGGGGGTAACATATATCTTCTCTAAAAGATCGATTCAATTATTTCTCATTGATGCCGGATATTTCATTAGTATTTCAGTGGTTATGGGTGCAATTCTCGCATCCTGGACATAACTTGTAGATGAAGAAGTAAAATTACTTCTGGATTCAACCTGTTTTGTATCTATAGGACCGATCCTTCTCAAGCATAAATTGAAAAGACTATAGTTTATTGGATTTTGTAACCCATTAATGGTATTCAGTTTAATGAATCTGAATTTCTATTCAAAAAGGGAATAAAACCAAATGAAAGAATCCACCAATGCCTAAAATGGAGAAGGTCAGTATTAATGGCCAATAATATAAAGAATAGGTTTATGCCGAGAATCAAATTAAATTCTTTGCTCCTCCTACTTTTGCGCCGGTATAAATGTAAGATAATCGGAGTAAGTAACCAGCCGGTTACACTTAATAATCCCAGCCATCCAAGCTCCGCATAGGCACCTAAATAGGTACAGTGAGGATCATAGGATTCAATATGATTTGGAAATCTATTTTCCAATTTGAGGTGATCCAACCACGCATTAAACGATGCCCCTTTTAGGTAAAAAATTCCGTTTTCCTCTCTGGCTAATAGGGCAGCCCGTTTGAGTTCAAAATACGGTGAAGAAAAAATATGATGGTTCTGGCAGACCGTACCCAGATTTGAAATGGCTATTTTTGATGATAACTGTGGCTTTACCTCATGAGATCTAATCCAAATAAAATGAGTTCCCACCAAATAAAATAGAAAAAGTAAACAACCGACCAAAACCCCGACAAATTTTATTGCCGGTTTATGTTGTAAAGAAAAAATCAGGATACAAACCCCAAGTAATAAAATTAGGGTTTTTGATAAACAAAAGAACAAACCTACAATTTCTAATGCTGCCACCAATTTTAGTAATTGAACATTTAGCCTTTCTCTTCTGAGGACAAATAGTTTTAGCAACAAACTAGCGCTCAATATAGAAGCCATCATTTCCGGCGTACCTACCCACCCTCTTGCCCTGGGTACATTTCCCAGATACGGAAAATCAAGGTAATACCAAGCCCATAAATTGTGCTGCTTAAATTGCAAAGCCATAATCCACCCTATAGCTCCGGTTAAAAACAGAAAAACGCCACAAAGACTAAATCCAACTACCAAAACTTCGACCACTCTTACAGACACCCCAATGGTATACATTCGAAATGTTAAGCCCAATAAAACCAAATAGACGAAGCTTACTAAATTAAAAATGGTGTGACTGTTGGTATAGATTATGGTAGAAAATAAAGTAAGTAGCCCAAACAAACCAACAAATAAATCAGAAGAAAAAAAAATATTTTGGGGATTTAAGCATGACTTAAATTGTAAAAAAATGGAAACCACCAGAAAAGGAAAAATCAATTCACTCAAACTTATTTTTCCAAAGAATTGTAAGTTTATTAAAGATAATGAAGCCAAATAAGCTATGATCAATAAACTTGCTAAATCGTATTTCCTAAAACTCTTCACAAAATTGTTCATGCTATACGATCAGCTAAATCGAACTGATTTACTGGCGAATCCATAAATCACCATCTGAAGTTTGGAATGCAACCACACCAAACTGTTTGTTAAAGTAAAGACCAGGAGTTTGGGCCGCTGAATGGACGTAAACATTAGAATATCCTTTAACTCCAAAATTAACGAATGGCAATTGCTTTGACTGATCTTGATAAAACTCATAATTCTTATTATAGATGGGAATTTCCAGTAACAAATCTCTTTGTTCATTTTCAATATCCACTTGCGAGATTGAAAAAATTCTTAACACATCCAATCTATTATTATCCAATGGATGAAATTCATCATACAACACGGTAAGCTCAAATACGAATGCCCGTAGTGGATTCACCATTTTGGATGACTTGGAAAACCGAATGGAAGTTTTAATTATTTGATAGGAAACAATTTGTTTTAAAGAAGAGTCCTTTTCACAAATTACCATTGCCTTATAAACGGATTGAACATGTTGTTTACTAGGTTCACTTAAAGAAAAAACTAATTCATTTCCAGCTTCATTTTTGAATAAAATGTCCGAATTTGATTCATAAGATAGCCAAGAAAATGATTGACCAAAGGGCTTGATTTCTTCAAGCTGAATTTCTTCTTCACATGGTTTTGCAGGTGTTGGCTCTTCTGTAATACAACCGGAAGACAAACAAAAAAATAAATTTATCAGAAGAATATTTCTGCACCAAAAAAAAGAATCAATATGTAAATATTTTTCCAAAGTCAAATTTAATATTCAATAGTTTTAAAACTAGTATCGAATGGAATAAGAATTAAAAAATCTAAAAAATATTCCTAAAAATATATCAATCGAATACAGGAATAATTACCCCTTCTGAAGCTGACTTCCAGTTGGGCACATTTAATTTTCTACCATTAAGCTCCAGGGAAATAGTGCCCGGGATGTTAGTTTGAAAAAACACATCCGCACCTTTTAAAAATGGAAGAAAGGAAAATATAAGTTTGCTGTCCAGGGAGGTTTTACAATCACCTTCATCATAGAGAAAAAGAGCAATGGTAGTTTGGTTGGCTGCAGTCAACGAAGGAATAGAAAGCGTGTAATTGTCTACTTTTAGCAAATCTCTACCGTTCACAACCGCTTGATTTGAGGAGAAAACGGCCACGACCGATTGCATATCATCTTTAGGCAGATTGTTCAATAAAAATCCAATCGTTGAGCCTGGCGGAGGAAATGCCCTCAAATAAATCCATGGATTATTTCTCAATACAGGTTCCCGGTAATAATGAACTATTCTAAAGTTTGGATCATTTATTTTTTTCAATTCAAATTCGTAATAGGTATTTTTTTTTGCATCTACAGGCCCCCACCACCCATTCGCATCCGGAATCAAAACAGTGTCCGGTGTGGCATTTTGTCTAAAGCCTGTATTTGGATCCACAGTAAAGATGTTAAGCTCTACATTCGAAATTATTGAATTTTCGCCCAAGCTCACCACTCTACCGCCCATTGTAAAATCGTTCATTGGAATTATATCTAGGGATTGAGGCAGGTCGCCGATAATAAATTTATACATTTCCCTAAATACTGAGGAATGCGTGGCAACCTGATAATGATCCAGGCCAGTCAGTTTAATATTAATGGCCCCAGGAATAGAATCTCCGGCTACTACCAGATCATCGGTGGACCAAATGTTAAGTGTTGGAATCTGGCCATTGTTCCCTGCAGGTTTTATTTGTTTATTGCTTCCCAATTGGACGTACTTGTCTATTTTTCCAGCTCTCAGGGCATCATTACAATAATTGTAGATTAGACTGCCTCCGGCGGAATGTCCTACAAGAATCACCTTTGGCTTTCCGGTTTTAACCATGACTGAATTTATAAAATTGTCCAGCAACCCCACAGAATTTGCCATATTCAAAGTATTCCAGTCATAGGTAAACATAAGTTCTTCCTCATAATTGTTGCTTGAAAATCTCTGAAACTGCGTAGTATAAGTATCTCCGGAAGCCAGTGTGCCATGAACAAAAACTATAGGCAAATTGGCACGTGTGGAGCTCACTTGAAATGAATCCGGCTCGATGTTACATGAGATGCAGAAGCTTAGAATCACTATAACACTCTGGAAAATCAGCATATTCATTTTCATTAGATTAATTTCCATTTAGTATATCATTTATGTTGATGAATTCAGACAATGTTTTGAAATTATAAGACTAGTCGCCTAACTACCTGATATTAAAGATTATGTTAATTGGTTCGTGTTTCTTCTTCAGTCACCAGAAATTTAGAACTTTGTCTTAAAATTAGGAATAATATAATTCTTGTCCACATGAAATCAAAAATTTGTCTTTTTTTCGCTACAATACTTTTATTTTCTCAATGTAAAAATGATCCCAAATCAGGGGATGGGAATGTTGTAGATCCAGGTAAAGATCCAAAAGCGGGTGTGGCATTTGCGGTCAATTTATTAGGTAATAAGCTTCAGGAGTGGAGGGATGCCGATTCCTTAAAGCAATACCGTGAAGCATATATTGAACAATCAAGGACTGTTTATCTGAGCAAACTAGATGACCCTAAAGGTTATATACAATATGGTCGGGCATTTGTGGCTAACGGGCAAGTGGAAAATGCAATTGAACTATATTCTAAGGGGATTGAAAAGTTTCCTGAAGTGGCAGATCTTTATTTATACAGAGGCGAGGCAATGCTTTTGGGCAGGCAGCTTACCGGGGCCATCGATAATTTTTGGAAAGCCGGCCAAAAAATGGAAAAAATTAGTAATCCTAAGGGTCTAACCGGTATGTGGGGTACAGATTCCATAGCTGACATGACCTTACAATTCAAAAACTATTTGTTGATGGGTTTAGCTTTTCAATGTAACAATGACTTTTCAAGTGCCGATAAAATGTTTGAAGTTTGTGGTGATTTTTCCACAAATACAGATTTATGGGTAAGAAGTTATTATTGGCAATATCAGTGCTATACCAGATCGGGAAGATCGGAAGACGTTAAGAATATTTTGAATGCCATCTCCAAGGACATGCATATTCTTGCTTCCTCTAAGGCTTATCATGATGCCATGCTTTTTTATAAAGGAGAGATTTCAGAAAAGGAATTGGTAGATTTGACCAATCTTCCAAATAACATTATAGATGCTGAAGACTGGGCTATCAAGGCCTATGCATTAGGGTATAAATACCATCTTGATAATAAAAAAGAAAAAGCTGCAGAAATATTCCGAACCATTATGTCATCCGGATACTGGACTTTGCTGCCTTGTTTGGCTGCAGAGGCAGAATTGAGTCATATGCAAGGAATAGAATATAAGGAACCAGAACAAATTGAACTAAAGACCCAACAAAAGAAAAAACCTGTAAGGTTTTAGTCCGATTTTAATTTATCTACGTCGTTCATTTTACTTCGCATTTCGATAAGTCAATGCATTAAAGAACCTATCTTTCAATCCCTTTGTTTATGGTGTTAAACGAAGAAAAATGAAAGAAAAAATTTTTACCCCGATTTCAGGATGGCCGGTTTTATTACTCGTTCTCCTCTTACCAGTTAGCGGTTATTTTTATCAAAATCCATTTTGGTGGGTTGCAGGAGGAATTTTGTGGTTTCTCTTAATTTCCGGTTTTATCATCATTAACCCTAATTTTTCAAAAGTTCTAACACTTTTTGGAAAGTATGTGGGTTCTCTTAAGGATGCAGGTTTTTACTGGGCAAACCCATTTTATACCAAGAAAGGAATCTCGCTCAGAGCGAATAATTTTGACAGTGAAAGATTGAAGGTGAATGACAAACGTGGTAATCCGATCCAGATCAGTGTGATATTGGTATGGCGTGTAAGAGAAACTTTCAAAGCTGCCTTTGAGGTTGAGGACTTGTACAACTTTGTTAAAGTCCAGACTGATTCGGCGGTACGTAAGCTTGCCGGTCATTATGCATATGATCATGTGGAAAATCATGAAGAAATCACGCTTCGATCCAGCAGCATTGAAGTCAATGACTCTCTTGAAAGGGAGCTGCAGGAAAGACTTGAAATTGCCGGGATCGAAGTCATGGAAGCAAGAATCGGATATCTTGCATACGCACCTGAAATCGCTGCAGCCATGCTTAAAAGGCAGCAAGCTGAGGCGATAGTGGCGGCCAGATTCAAGATAGTCGAAGGTGCGGTTGGAATGGTTGAAAATGCTTTACACCAGCTTCAAGAGCGAAAAATTGCAGAGTTTAGTGAGCAGGAAAAATCAAGATTGGTAGGAAATCTTATGGTCGTATTATGTTCTGACAAAGAGACCAGCCCTGTGATAGAAATGAATGGATAAAAAATAAATTCATGTTAAAGAAATCCTCCAAATCATTTTGGGGGATTTTTTATTGCTTAAACCCGGGATGAAAACCTACGATCAATTTTAAATTACCTTATCCTACTTACACAGAAGAACATCTTATCCTTCAAAACTAATGTTTCACATATTTCTATCTGGGTTTCGTCAAATAGTTTAAAGGTCCCTTAAATGTCATCTTACATTTGACTCATAGTTTGGAAAGAAAAAGAGATTTTATCAAGATTGAGTTTTAAAGTTTTAATATAAAAGGGCTGAAACATCAGCCCTTTCTTATTTATAGAAGCACTGACCAAGTAGACAAGTATTTTAATACTCATTAACTTTCAACTATACTCAAATGAAACGAAGTCTACTTTTTTTACTTACCATTACATTTATTGTGCAGTCAAAAGCACAAACGCCGACTGACAATCTGATGATGCCCAAGGGTCAGATATGTGTAGCTGCAATTTATTCACATGACAGTTGGGATGAATATTGGGAAGGGACTCTGAAGAGAAACAATGGTAATATTGGCACCTTGAATCGTCAAAGCCTAATGCCAATGTTTTCACTCGGCCTGACCGATAAGATTAATTTTATGGCAGCTCTTCCCTGGGTAAAGACAAAGCCAACTGCAGGCCAATTTAGTGGTGATCAAGGAATCCAAGATCTTGGTTTGTGGTTAAAGGCTGAACTTATTAGAGAAAAACTTGGACCAGGTTCCGTGCTTTTACATTCCACATTAGGCCTTACAACTCCTGTTAGTGATTACAATCCGGACTATTTACCATTCAGCATTGGGTTGGGTGCAACAGAAGCCTCTTTACGAGGAATGTTGCAGTATGAATTGGATTTTGGACTATTTGTCCGAGGAATGTACGGTTATCATAGAAGGAGTGAAATAACTTTGGACAGGGATTATTATTATACGGACAAAGGATATTATTCCAATAAAGTGGACATGCCAAATGCCACCACATTTAATGTTTTGCTTGGCATGTGGTTGTTTGATAAAGGTTTGAGGCTGGAGGCAAACTATGATGGAATGACCAGTTTATCCGGTCATGACATAAGACGCCAAGACATGCCATTCCCATCAAATAAGATGAATAATCGCAGAGTTGGATTTGGATTTCAGTATTATCCAACATTTGTAAAAGGCCTAAGTATTATTGGTTCAGGAAATTATGTCCTTGAAGGGCGCAATGTGGGACAATCCACGATTTACAGCGGAGGTTTAGCCTATCAATTTGGCCTCTGGAACAAAACAACAACTAACTCAAATTAATTAAAAATAATCCAATGAAAAAATATATTAAATCTATAGTAGCATTCACTGCAATTTGCTTCTTAGGGCTTTCTTGTCAAGAGGATATAGAAACCGGCTATTCGTTTGAAACTTATAATTTTTCCGGTCTGGATGCCCAGGGGGGAACATGGAAGACTATCCTGATTGGTGATGTAAATCAATATGATGTTAAAACACCGGAGGCTACTAATTCTGCAAACTATCTTAAAGAATTGGCGGATTTAAAATTAGCTTCTGCTAAACCAAGTACGGAACAACTGACGGCAATAAAATACTGGGGAAATAACGGGCTCATCCGATGGAATGAAATCGCTCGGGATCTTGTGGCCAAATATAATTTACCTCCTGCACCCAATCCGGATGGAAGTTATGGAGTTCCTAATTCAGCATCTCCATCCACTTATCCCTATTTCCCTTTTTCACATCCACCATATGCCTGCAGGATGCTTGCCTATTTGAGCGGTGCCCAATATGATGCTTTAATTGCTGCCTGGAATCTTAAATACAAGTACAATAGGTTGCCGGCATATTTGAATGATTCAAGTATTGTAACCAATTTACCAAAAAATAATTTACCTGGTTACCCTTCAGAAGGTGCAGTTATTGCCACAGTTTCTCAAACGATCCTAATTGCCATGTTTCCATTAGCCAAAGACTATATTGCCTTAAAGGCAGCAGAACACAAGAACGTGTTGGGATGGGCAGGAATCAATGTAAAAAGTGAAATTACTGCAGGAGATTCTCTGGCTAAAGTAGTTGCTGCGGTATATACTAAAAGAGCATCAACTGATGGCATGAAAAATGCGCAAACTCCCAGACCTATATCAGATTCCATAAAATTAGCAGCCAAAGGTAGATTTGGATGGGCGTGGGATAATTTGGAGGATCCAGTGAGACCTGTGGGCATAACTCCATTATTTGGATCCGTTAAACCATGGTTCATACCGAGCGTCGAAGCGGTTCGACCATTACCTCCCCCTGCAATAGGCAGCACAGAGTTTAATGTTGCAGCTGAAGAATTGAAAACCATTGCAAAAAACCTGACCTTTGAACAAAGACAAATTGCAAATTTCTGGTCGGATGGCATTGGCACTTATTCTCCTCCCGGTCATTGGAACAGAATTGCTTGTGAACATATCGTGTCGTCCAAATATAACCCATTGAGAACTGCCAGAATACTTGCCTATTTGAACATGGCCATAATGGATGGTGGAGTGAGCTGCTGGGATACAAAATATTATTATCATTATCCAAGACCTTCACAAGTTATACCAGGCTTTAAAACCATTTTAGGAATACCAAATTTTCCATCCTACAGTTCGGGACATTCAGTATTTTCAGGAGCGGGTGCAGAGGTGTTATCCCATTTCTTTCCAAACAGCAGAAGTGAATTTGAAGAAATAGCAAAGGAAGCATCCTTATCCAGAGTATATGGTGGAATTCATTTCAGGTTTGATTCTGAAATTGGCGTTGCTCAAGGTAAAAACATTGGGAGTTATTCTGTAAATGTAGCCAAGGCAGATGGAGTTGAGTAATACGTTTTTTGTTAAGCATTCATAATAATTTCAGACCCCATGGAAAATTTTCTGTGGGGTTTTTTTTAAGTATTTTTTAATTCTTATACAAATTTATGGATGGTAAATAGGTTATCTTTGCGGAGATTAAAACTGTTTATATGAACCAGAAGTTGTTAAAATTAGTCAGTGTATTTTGTGGATTATTAATCTCACAACTTACATTTGGTCAAAATGAAATACAAGATAGTGTCACAGAAAAGTTGCTTAACGAAATTACGATAAAAGGATACCGTCAACAAACAGAAATCAGGCAACTTGAAGCCATCCATCAAACTTACATCATTGCCGGTAAAAAAAATGAAGTAATACTTGTAAAAGATTTACCTGCAAATCTTGCTGAAAAAACAGGACGTCAAATTTTTGCAAAAATTCCTGGTGCATTTATTTATGATATGGATGGTTCCGGTAACCAGGTGAATATATCAACCAGGGGATTGGATCCACATAGAAGTTGGGAGTACAATATCAGACAAAATGGTGTCATGATTAATTCAGATTTGTATGGATATCCTGCCAGTCATTACAGTATGCCAATGGAGGCCATTGAAAAAATTGAATTGGTGCATGGAACTTCAGCATTGCAATATGGTGCGCAGTTTGGAGGCTTGATCAACTATGTGACCAAAAAAGCAGATACCATCAAACCGATTAGTTTTGAATCTATCAGTTCAATCGGATCCTATGGATTATTTAGTACCTACGCATCTATCGGGGGCACTATTGGTAAATTCAGCTATTTTGGATATTATCAAAAACGGGTTTCAGAGGGATATCGAAAAAATTCAAATTCTGAAGCAGATGCTCAATTTTTAAATCTCAGTTACCAATTCTCTGACAAACTTAAATTATCCTTTGAGGTAGGCAGAAGCAGTTATGTGTACAAGATTCCGGGTCCGCTTACTGACAGTATGTTTTTAGCCGATCCAAGGCAATCCACTCGTTCAAGAAATTATTTTAATCCTGACATCACAGTTCCTTCCCTGACTCTAAATTGGCAGATTAATGCAAACACCACCTTAAACTGGGTTGTATCCGGATTATTTGGTAACAGGAATTCTGTTCAATTTGAAGGGTTTGCAGATAGAGTAGATTTAATAGATCCGGTAACTCAGCAATACAAAACAAGAGTAGTAGATATTGATGTTTTCAATTCACGAACTTCCGAATTGCGATTGTTACACCAATATAAAACTGGAAAAATACGCCATGCTCTTGCAGCTGGTTTGAGATATTTTAACAATGATTTAAACAGAAGGCAACAAGGTAAAGGCACAGCGAATTCAGATTTTGATTTGAATGTATCCGGACCATTTGGCAGGGACTTGCGTTTTAAGAGCCAAAGTATTGCCTTGTCATTGGAAAATATGATTTATATAAATGATCGATGGAGTATTTCTCCTGGAATGCGCTATGAATACGGTCAAACAGATATGACAGGTACTTTAAGTTACTATGACCCAAAGGAAACTCCCAACCAAATTGACCACCAAATTCCTGCTTTCGGCATCAGTAGCCAATTCTACCTCAAAGAAAATATTAAGATCTATGGAGGAATTTCACAAGCCTACAGACCAGTACTTTTAAAGGATATCATTCCGGGTTCCGTTTTGGAAAGAGCCGATAAAGATTTAGAAGATGCTTTTGGCTATAATGCAGAAATAGGTGCTAATTGTTCTATCAGCAAATTTTTAAAATTTGACATTACCTTATTCAGAATGAGATACGACCATCGAATGGGTAATCTCGTTTTAAAAGACAGTACCGGAAGTTACACATTTAAGACGAATATTGGAAACAGTGTTACTAATGGATTGGAAATATATACTGAAATCAATTTGGTTAATAAGATAAAATGGAGAGTTGGTTTATTTACTTCCACCAGTTTAATGAAAGCCACTTTTGAAGATGCGAAGCTTTCCGTTGGTACAGCTAATGTGGATATAAGTGGAAATGAGGTAGAAAGTGTACCACGTTGGATAAGTAGGAATGGACTGCAGGTAGCTTATAAGACCATAAGTGCCAATCTCCAATACAGTTATGTGTCTGACAGCTATTCCGACCCATTAAATACCATTCAGCCAACAGCTAACGGAGCTAGAGGAGTCGTCCCATCCTATGGTATCTGGGATCTGAACCTTGCGTGCAAATTTGCCAAACGATTTATTTTAAGGGCTGGAGTAAACAATTTCTTAAACACTTCCTATTTCACCAAAAGGCCTGTAATTTATCCTGGTGGAGGAGTTTGGAGTTCAGATGGACGAAGTTTTGTTTGTTCTATAGGGTTTCGCATCTAAAAAGGTTTTGGGAAAGATAAACCTATTAGGAAGGACACTATTATGAGAATCATGGAATTAACTCCAAGTAAAAATCATATTTTCGAATTAATTAATTGCTATTTAGATATTTATATATATTAAAAATAATTTATTTTTAAAATTACTTAACGGACGAATCTCTAAAAAGCCTAAGCTTTCCAGTTAATTTGTTGATTTTTAACAATTTTTCAATGAAGAAATGCTGAGAAGCGCTATATTTGCACTCCGATTTAAAAATCTGTAAAAATGATTGCCATAGTTAACATTCAGGGACAACAATTCAAGGTCGCAGCAGGCCAAAAAGTGTATGTTCATCATATCGATGCCGAGAAAGGCGCTTCTGTTAGTTTCGACGATGTATTAATGTTGTCTAACGACGGTGCAACTACAATAGGTGCACCTGCGATCAAAGGAGCTAAAGTAGAGGCTACTGTCTTGGATCATGTAAAAGGAGACAAGGTGATTGTTTACAAAAAGAAGAGACGAAAGGGCCTCGAGAAGAAAAACGGTCATCGACAGTCTTTTACTCAAATTAAGATTGAATCCATTATTGCCTAAAGTTTAAATTATAAAAAAATGGCTCATAAGAAAGGTGAAGGTAGTACCAGTAACGGCCGGGACAGTAATAGTAAGCGTCTTGGGGTTAAATTATTTGGAGGCCAACAGGCTATTGCAGGGAACATCATTGTTAAACAGCGGGGCACTAAATATCATCCGGGAAGAAACGTTGGCGTAGGAAAAGATTGGACGCTTTTTGCACTTACAGACGGTGTGGTAAAATTTACAAAAACACGTAAGGACAGAAATGTTGTGCATATTGTAGCCGGCGAAAACACAGCCGTAGTTGCTAATAATGCCCCTACCAGGGTAGTTGCGTCTTCAGAAGAAGAATAGTCTTTAACACAGATTTATTTTTGATTCGATTTTAAATAATCCTTTCAAAATTAAAAAATATCAAGGTCTTCAATGCAAATTGTAGACCTTTTCTTTTTGATGTATTTTAAGGTTCTTGAATGGACTGTTAACCATACTGTTGTTAATTTAGCTAGTAAGAACAGAAGATTCTAGGGTCAAATTTCCGAGAATAATTACATTATCTCTTAAGCCTTTAAAAGCAAAAATGAATTTTGTAAAAAAGGACTAAATTAAAGTGAATCCATTACCAATCTTAACTTTGATTTCAGGATCCAGCCCGCATCATATGATTTGGTTTGTACTTTAACCCAAGGATCCAAATGATCCATCACCTCCAGCGTTTCCCCGGAGAGCAGTTCAATTTTTATGGTACTCAAAGTATCTGGCGAGAGTAAAATAGGACTATTTTCCATCAAGACAGCCTTGTGGTGATCTCCTGCCGTTATGGTTTGATATAAAGAAAGACTACAAGCTATACAGGCAAAAAAGAAAAGGAACGTGCTGAATATTCTAAATTCCCTAATCCTGAACCAAATCCAGAAAGAGATACTGAAGAGAAAGGCACTTAAAACCCACCAAAACAAAACACTAAATGCGTTGCCTAATTTAATAAACCAACTGAATAAGAAAAACTGAGGCAGGGAAATGTCTTCAATTCCGGCCTGTCCTTCTGCCGACTTAAGATTATCTTTTGCTTCTGAGTAAGAAGGGTCTATTGCAATTGCTTTTTGGTAATATAATATTGCTTCAGGATATTTTTTTAATTTGTAATAGCAATTGGCCTGATTGTAAAATAATTCTCTGTTTCTGTATCCCATTGCAGTCAATTCTTCCCAAACTTTGAGACTTGATTGATAATCTGCCTGTGCATAAAAATCAAGGCCCTGATCAAATGACTGGGCTTGTAATAATGTATTGACGAATAGAATAAATAAAAGCCTACTCATTATAAATTATTTAATAATGTCCTCCAATGAAGTTGGTTTTTCTTTTGATCTGGAAATGTAACCTTCCAGAAGTTTTGTTTTGCCTGAATGGAGTGGAAGCATGTTTCCTTCCGGTTTGGTATAAAAATGAATCTTGTCAATTTTGCGTTGATCGTTAAAGACCATTTTCATGCTGCTTGATTTAATATAATTGGTTCCAATGTAAGCCTTGTCTTCATCCTGAATAAAATAAACTGATTCTGCATTTCCCTGTGAAGTCAAATGGTCCATTCTTTTGTTCGCAAAAAAAGCAGTGATGTATCTACCCTTCATTTGATTAGTAAGGTTGGTTACGGATTCCGTCAAAACAAATGCTTTTTGAATAAGATGAATTTGGTTAAGCGCTTTATTTTTAAGATAGAGCAGGATGGTATCTCCTATAAACTGAGTGGTGTCTGCCCATAAAACAGGATTGTACATCATTCTGAAGACAGAATCTCTACCATCAAAATAAAGTGAATCGCAAAGTCCCTGCATTTTATTACTCCAAATTTTAACATGATAAAACGCTCTCATGATGTTAAATGTATCACCATTTTCGGAAATCTGTTTAGAAAGCAAACTATCTGCCGTCATGTAGAGAGTATCATTATCTACAGGCGTTGAAATATATTTTCTTTTTCCAATTGGAATAAGCAATTTATCTTTTTTGTTGTATTGAAAGGTGTCGCAATGTATTTCAAAACCAGACTGGGTATCCCTGAGTATAACTTCACCAAAAGCTTCACCAAGATCTTTGTCCCCTGAATAAACAATTTTATCTGCGGTAATAATTTGTTTCCCTTCAAAGACCTGTGTTCTTCCCTGAACTTGAAGAGATTTGGTTTTTTTATTGTAGATAATGGACTCTCCTTTCAGACTTCGGTCCTTGTCCTTGTACCAGCCATTGCCATAAATATAAACCATGTCTTTAGCCTGGTCAATATAAATACTGTCTCCTTTTGCTTGCTGAACGCTATCTCTTATCCAGGCATTTCTTGTAAGGATGATTACATTTTCCTGGGCACGAAATTCAATATTTTCTGCATCGGCAGATTGGCTTGACTTTCTGTAAACAGGATTTTTCCAAAAAAATGATCTTTGCAAATTAATGTCGTAATATCCTGCTTCCGCAAAAATGTTCATGTCTTTTTGCTTAATGTCAGTAGGTCCTGTAAAGACAACATGATTTTTCTTTGCATCAAAAATCATTGAGTCAGCCTGCAAATTCATGCTGTCTTGTAAGATAACATTCACGCTATCCTTAAAGAATGCCATTTCTTGTTTGGCATGATAGTATCCGCGATTACTTTCCAGTTGGGTATTGCCGGAAGACAACAATCCCCCAGTGGTATAACTTGCAATTCGTTTTTTAAGATCGTAATGTAAGGCTGAAGTAAATAACTGTCTGTCCTTGTGGCGCAAAACTATATTATTGATAAAATCTGCCTGTAATTTTTGACCATCATAATACAAAGTATCCCCAAATATCTGCAAACTGTCCCCTTCCACAATTCTCACATGACCGATGGCTAATACCCTCTGTCCTTCGATGACAGCAGAATCACAAAAAAGGTATGTTTTTTTATGCAGTACGGCAATATCCTGGCTTAGATATTGGATTTCTCTACCATCGAAACGTTCAAATCTTAGAAATTCAGAATGTATGACATGCACACTGTTTTTCGAAGTATCCTTTTGGGCCCAAAGGTTTGGCGCTAAACCAATATTGGCCAGAATAAAAAGGAGGTAATGGTAACAAGCATTATACTTCATCAAGGAGTTAAAACTGAAACTTTGCAAAATTATTATAAACCATCGTAATTGAATTATGATAATATACAAATAAAATTCTATTCACACCACAAATTCAAGGATAATTTCCATTTTTTTGAAATTTGAAAAATTAAATCATGGGGTTTTAAACCTAACAAAATATACCTTTTGGCTACTGTATTTTGGAGGAACTGGATGTGATCCTGTTTACCAAATTTACCGTAAGCTGGAACAAAAATTTAAGGTCAAAAAGACAACTTAGCCATACTCAAGAAGTGTTTTGGGTTATGCTATTGCAAAATTAACCAGAATGGATGCCATCTCCCTGCAAGACGGTGATAAAAAAAAGCTTTATCTTGTGAAATCTTGAAACAAGGACCATAGTTTCTTGTTCTTTTGTTTCAAATCCTGTTAAATGAGCTCAAATCCGCAAGACCAAATTGACCGTAAGGATGATCACATCAGCCTTACCTTTCAATCGGGAACACCTGCTCATATGTGTGACGCCAGGTTTGAATATGATCCCATCCATGCTATCCATCCTGAACCGCTTGCTAAATGGCCCACCAGTCTTGCCGGAATTGAGATGGATTATCCGGTTTGGATATCCAGTATGACCGGTGGAACTGCTAAGGCAAAAATGATTAATTCAAATCTGGCCCGTCTGTGCAGTGAGTTCAAACTTGGGATGGGTCTTGGTTCCTGCAGGAAATTAATAGACCAACCGGAGACCAGATCAGATTTTCAAGTCCGTAAGATTATCGGAGGACAGCCACTTTTTGCAAATTTGGGTATAGCTCAGTTGGAAATGTGGGCAGGTGATCACAAATTAGATTTGATCCGCGAAATCATGGAAATTTGTGAGGCAGATGGGCTGATCATTCATATTAATCCGATGCAGGAATACATGCAAGCTGAAGGGGATCGCATTCGGGTAAAACCAATAGATACCATCAAAAGAATTTTAGATGCATTTGATTATAAGATTATCGTCAAGGAAGTAGGACAAGGGATGGGATTTAATGCCATGAATTCCCTGCTATCTCTTCCCCTTGAGGCAGTAGAATTTGGCGCTTTTGGCGGAACAAATTTTGCATTATTGGAATTGCTTCGCGATGATGAATTTAAAAGAGAGGCGCTTACACCCTTGGCCAACATTGGACATTCTGCAGAGGAAATGGTACAAATCTGCAATCGCCTTGTGGAAAAAAAATCAGAAGTTCAGACTGGTCAGATTATTATTTCCGGTGGTGTGCGGCATTTTCTTGATGCATATTATCTAATGTCGCTGAGTAATATGCCATCTCTCTATGGTATGGCGTCTGCCTTTCTCAAACATGCTATGGGGGATTATGAAAATCTGAAATTATTTTTTGAACAACAAATCAGTGGACTGAATATGTGCCGATCCTTTTTGAAAATTAAAAATCAAAACGGATGAGTGAGTCGATGAACAGCAAATCCATTTCAGGTTTTTCAAAACTAAATAAAAGGGGTAAAATCAAGTGGATAGTTGAAAATTTTTTCAAGGATCCGGAAAATGTGATGCATGAATTAATGAGTTACTGGCATCGCAACGAAGACCAGCAAAAAATTCTGGATGGATTTTCTGAAAATACCATCAGCAATTTTCCAATGCCCTTCAGTGTAGCACCAAATTTTCTGATCAACGGAAAAACCTATTGTGTTCCGATGGTCATAGAAGAAAGTAGTGTTGTAGCTGCAGCTGCTTCCGCAGCAAAATTCTGGATGGACAGGGGTGGTATCAAAGCCGAAGTACTTAGCACAAGAAAGCTTGGCCAAATTCATTTCAAATGGCTGGGAAAGGAAGAATGGCTCAGAGCGTGGATTCCGGAAATCGAAAAGAGAATGCGTGCAGATGCAAAAGAAACCCTACGCAACATGGAAAACCGGGGTGGCGGATTCAGTTCTATAGAACTTATTAAAATCGGTGAACTGGAAAATTATTACCAGTGGCGGTTGGGGTTTGAAACTTGTGATTCGATGGGTGCCAATTTTATCAATTCCTGTCTTGAATCTTTTAGTGCAAGTTTCGAACAGTTTATCACCGAACAAGATCATCTGGAAGAGGGCGCACGGGATATAGAAATTATCATGTCCATCCTTTCGAATTATACCCCAGATTGTATTGTCAAGGCATCTGTGAGTTGTCCTATTGACCAGCTTGGTTCTTTTGCAGAAGAAATGAGTTCAGAAGAATTTGCTGAGCGATTTTATACTGCCATAAAAATTGCGAGACAGGATCCTTATCGTGCAGTAACACACAACAAAGGAATATTTAATGGGATTGATGCAGTCATTATTGCCACTGCAAATGATTTTAGGGCAATAGAGGCATGTGGCCATGCATATGCCGCCAGGGACGGACAGTACAGAAGTCTCAGCGATTGCAGTGTGGATAACGGAATATTTCATTTTTGGTTGGAAATTCCACTTGCCTTAGGTACTGTTGGCGGTCTTACTGCTCTGCATCCGATTGCAAAAAGATCGCTTGAATTATTGGATCACCCTTCTGCTGAAGAATTGATGAAAGTTACCGCAGCAACAGGTCTTGCACAAAATTTTGCTGCAGTGAAATCTCTGGTTACCACCGGTATTCAACAAGGCCACATGAAAATGCATCTTGCGAATATTCTCCATCATCTTCATGCAACTGAAAAGGAAAGTGCATTGGCATTGGAATACTTTAAAAACAACAAAGTGAGTTTTACCAAAGTGCGAAATTTTTTAGAAGCTCAAAAATGTTCACAATAACTTTTCTGATTTTTTTCTTGTGTATAATTTCCTAAGAACATCGATTAAATAATAAACCTAACATGAATTATCTCACACTTGAAAATATTTCCTTGTCCTATGGAGAAAAAGTTTTGTTTGAAAATTTAAATCTTAAGGTAAATCAAGGCGAGAAAATTGCAATTGTTGCACGGAATGGCAGCGGCAAGTCAAGTTTGCTTAGAATTGCTGCCGGCATTGAACCACCCGAAGGACAATCTTCCAGTTACTGGATAAATAAAGACATACAGGTTGCATACCTTACGCAGGATCCGGAATTTTCTCCTGGACACAACATACTGGAAACCATTCTGGAAGGCCACGATGACTGGATAAAACCATTAAAAGCGCTTTACACTGCTCAAAAGTCACATGATGATGCAGAGACACAAAAGGCTCTTGCCCTCATAGAAGAATCTAAAGCCTGGGAAATTGAAGCATATGTTCGAGAACTTGCCGGAAAATTTAAATTACCCGACTTTGACTTTCCAGTAGACCAGCTCAGCGGAGGACAAAAAAAACGACTGGCCATAGTAAAAGTTTTGTGTGGCAAACCTGAATTTCTGATCCTGGATGAACCTACCAATCACCTTGATCTGGAGATGATCGAATGGCTTGAAAAATATCTGGAACAAAGTCAGGCCAGCTTACTGATGGTCACACACGACCGGTATTTTCTTAATAATGTTTGTAATCAAATTTTAGAACTCGATCGTGGTACACTATACAAATATCAAGGTGATTACGAAGAATTTCTGGAAAAGAAAGCAATGCGTATGCAGAATGAAACCGTCGTTAAAGACAAGATGCGCAAAATGCTGAAACGCGAATTGGAGTGGGTACGCAGAATGCCAAAAGCTAGGACCACAAAATCAAAATCAAGGGTCGACAACTTTTACGAAAACAAAGAATCTCTAGAGGGACCTAAAGAAGTTGGAGACATTGAATTTGATATTGACCACACAAGACTGGGCTCAAAAATTCTTGAGCTACATAACGTCACTAAGTCATTTGGTCAAAAAACTATTCTCGATAAATTTTCTTACAAATTTAAATCCGGAGATCGGGTGGGTTTGGTTGGCCCTAACGGAATTGGGAAAACCAGTCTGCTAAAATTATTTACAGGAAGTCTTAAGCCCGACAGTGGAAAAATTATTATTGGAGAAACTGTATTATTTGGATATTATGAACAGGACGGACTAAATCTTCAGGAAGACAAAAGAGTGATCGATGTCATACGATCTATTGCAGATTATATCCCCTTAAAAAAAAGTCATAAACTTTCTGCTGAAAGTCTGCTTGAAAAATTTCTTTTTCCACGTCCTCAGCAACAAGTGTATGTAAGCCAGTTGAGCGGAGGGGAAAGGCGAAGATTATATCTACTCACCATCCTCATCAAAAATCCAAATTTTTTAATTCTTGATGAACCTACAAACGACCTTGACATCACGACACTAAATGTTTTGGAAGATTTTCTAATGGAATTTCCCGGAGTCTTACTCATTGTTTCCCACGACCGTTTCTTTATGGACAAATTGGTCCAACATCTTTTTGTTCTGCAAGAAGGTGGAAAGACAAGAGATTTTCCAGGAAATTATTCTGAGTATAGAGAGGCGTTAAAAAAAGAGGCTCTTGCAAACTCTAACGTAGAAAAAACAGAAAAACCAAGCACAGAAAATGCAGGCCAGAAAGAACGTAAAATAAATCAAGTTGCAAAAAAAGAAATGCAACAAATCGAACGGGAACTGGAAAAATTGAGCGCTGAGCGATCCCGGATCATAGATAATTTCGCTACCCTTAATCCCACCAGTACTGAATTTATTAACTCCAACAAGCGTCTCGTTGAAATTCAGGATCGAATGGACGTGATTGAGATGAGGTGGATGGAAATTGTGGAGGAAAATTAGGAAATTAGGAAATTAGGAAATTAGCTAATGAGTTAATAAAAGGACTATATTGAACGATCTCTGAGGCAGCAGAGTATCGTGCAACAGCACGATAAGTGAAGGCTCTGCGAAAGCGGCTAAAGAAAGAATTTGAAAATTAGTTAATGAGTTAATAAAAGGACTATACTGAACGATCTCTGAGGCAGCAGAGTATCGTGCAACAGCAGGATAAGTGAAGGCTCTGCGAAAGCGGCTAACGAAAGAATTTGAAAATTTGAAAATTAGTTAATAAAAATCTGGACTTTCTTAATATAGTGGTCTTCGAAAGCACGATATGTGAGGGAACCCTGCCTGAATGCTTCGACAGTCAGCCGCTAAAGCGGCTAATGATAGAATTTGAAAAGTTGAAAATTAGCTAATGAGTTAACAAAAGGACTATACTGAACGGATCTCTGAGGCAGGAAATTAATTTCTCAATTTTGTAAAAGTAGAATTGCAATTCATCCACATCACTAAGTAAATTTCTTGAAAATTTGTTCGTAATTCTCAATTAACATTCTAAAGATAATTGATGTTTGAATTCTGCTTGTGGCGCGGAATGATTTTTATCATTGATCAGCATGATCTTGCAACTACCCTGCAAAATAATTTTCTTCTAATTTAGACAAAAAAATCTTATGGATCAAACACATGTTCATCTTTTAATTAATCATCTTCCAATCTTTGGTTCAATCCTTGGTGTGATGGTCTTGGTGCATGCACTTTGGATGGATAGTAAGCAGACGAGTGTGGCTGCATACAATTTATTCATTGTTTCGGCAATCGGTGCGGGGATTGCCTATTTCACAGGTGAAGCTGCTGAGGAAACGGTCGAAAACATTCAAGGTATTTCGGAGAATGTAATTGACATGCATGAGGACGTTGCTGTTTATGCGTTGGTGTCCATAATAGTATTGGGGGTGTTGTCGATTCTGGGACATTTGTCTGTCATAAAAGATTTTAAAATATACAAATCCTTGGCTTGGTTGATTCTTTTGATTGGATTGGTAAGTTTTGGTTTGATGGCAAGAACGGGTTATACCGGAGGTCAGATAAGACACACTGAATTGAATTCTGCATCCTTCACTCAACCAC
Source organism: Candidatus Vicinibacter proximus (assembly GCA_016713905.1). Classification (NCBI taxonomy): domain Bacteria; kingdom Pseudomonadati; phylum Bacteroidota; class Saprospiria; order Saprospirales; family Saprospiraceae; genus Candidatus Vicinibacter; species Candidatus Vicinibacter proximus. The sequence continues at coordinate 1,395,269 of JADJOE010000001.1, read as the reverse complement.
CAAATGGCGAAAGTGGGGATGAGGATTAATTAAAAAAATAAATTTTTACATTATGAAAAGATTATTTGAGTCTTTTTGTTTAGGACTAATTGTTTTGATGGCTTGCACGAGTAATTCAAAACCACCTGCTGAAAAGCAAGTTACACCTGTAAATGTGGAAGCGGTTGCCCCAAATCTTCCGCCTCCGGATTCTTTAAACATGAAGCATGAGGAAGAAGAAGAGGAGGAAAAGAATTAGAGAATTTGAAAATTTGAAAATTTGCTAATGAGTTAATAAAAGGACTATACTGAACGATCTCTGCTTCAGCAGAGTATCGTGCGACAACACGATGAGTGAAGGCACCGCGAAAGCGGCGGGTAAAGGAATGAAAGAATTTGAAAATTTGAAAATTAGCTAATGAGTTAATGAAGAGGCTGCACAACAGTGCCACGTGCTGAATTTAACCCTTGCGATCTGTAAATTGCTGTCAATTCTATTTGGTTGTAGAGATACGCAATAAAAATACTGCCCGATTTTAAACCTTTGAATCGAATTTATGTCAAAGAATGGTACTTCAGATTTTCAACATAAAATAAAGTTTCTATGAAAATTCAAAAGGTTTTTTCCGTTCTTGCAATCCTTGGCGTGGTTGCTTTTCAATCCTGCAGAAAGGATGGTTTGTTTGGTGACAATGCGTTTGTGAATTCCTCCTTAGATTTGGCTACCCAACAAAATCTTCTTGAAATTAATGAGTCTGAAATCAATGACCAAATTGAAAATGGTTTGCAGACTGCTCAGACTCGTACATATCCAGTAAGGACCTGGTTAAATGCCAAGGGAACTTATCCTAATACTTTGATAATTGATTATGGTTCAGCGGGTGTAACTGGTCCCAATGGACATATCAGGAAGGGCATCATAACTGTACAAATGTCCGCCCCCCTCAATACAACCGGCGCTGTCCGCACGGTGAACCATACGAATTTCTATCTTGATGACATAAAAATTCAGGGCACGGTAGTACTTACGAATGTGGGCAAGAATGCAATGAGCCAAAATGTACTGAGCAGGTTGGTTACCAACAGAAAATTATCGTTCCCTTCCGGAAAAACTATTGAGTGGGAAGGCAATCAGACACTCACCCAAATCGAAGGATCGCTGACCGATAAAATAATTGCTGACGATGTATGGTCCATTCTTGGATCCTCTACCGGTGTTAACCGAGCAGGAGATTCCTTCACGGTTACTACCGTGGATGCTTTGATTTATAAAGCAAATTGTCCATGGCTGGTGCAGGGAAAACTCAGTCTGAGTACCAATAATTCCATATATAGTATTGATTATGGTGAAGGTTTCTGCAACAGTCTAGCGGTGGTTACTCTACCGGATGGAGACACCAAAGAAATAAATCTACTCCGTTGGTGGTAGTGGATAAATAAAAAAGCCAATGATTTTCATTGGCTTTTTTTGTTTTAAGAACAAAATATTTTATCATGCATTATTTATAATTCCACTAAACTTTTGGTGGAATAAGATAATACAATACCGGTGTGACCAATCTGCTCAAAAGCGTTGAACTGATCAATCCACCAATCAGCACAATGGCCAATGGACTGATCAATGGAGATCTTTCCAACACCAAAGGAGTAAGTCCACCAATCGCTGTAAGTGAAGTCAACAAGATGGGTAAAAAACGAGTCTCGGCACCATCTAGCACTGCCTCAAGAAGTCCCATTCCTTTCGCACGAAGTCCGTTGGTGTAGTCAACCATCAAAATGGAATTTTTAATTTCAATTCCCGCCAGTGCAATGATTCCTACAGTTGCTACAAAGGAGAGCGTTTCTCCTGCAACAAACAATCCAAGAAATGCGCCAATGATACCCATTGGAATTACACTCAGCACAATAAGTGTAGACTTGAAAGTTCTGAATTCAAGAATCAGTATGGCAAGCAAACCAAAAACTGCCAACATGATGATGGTTCCTATTCCTCCAAACGATTCATCTCTTGACTCTCTTTCCCCTGCTGCGATCAATCTGTATGAAGGAGGCATTGGTACCTGGTCTTTAATTTTTTGAATGATCTCATTGGTCATCTGATCGGTGTTAAATCCGGTTGCAACAAATGAACTTACCGAGCTGTATCGTTCTTTATTGAAATGGTGGATTACAGGTGCAGATGGTGTCATTTGGATGGTAGCAATATTCTTTAAAGGAACCAATGCGCCACTGAAAGAAGTCACATTGATGCGATTAAAATTTTCCAATGCATTGCTGCTTGGTTTTTCAAGACTGACAAGAATGGAAGACTCCTCTCCTTCTTCATCTCTGATTTCGCTCACCTCCAATCCTGCAATGGCTAACCTTATGGTTTTTGCAATTTCTGCTGTGGTCAATCCAAACATGCCGGCTTTTTCTCTATCTATTTCAATTTGAATATCTGATTTCTTAAATTTTAAATCGTTGCGTACATAAAGTGCCCCTTGCGTAGCATTCACTATTTGTTCAACGTCATTCGCAAGTGATTGTAAAGTATCTAGATTGCTGCCCAGGATGCGCATCTCAATGGGCGCTGTGATGGGAGGACCCTGTTGAAATCTTCTCACCTTCGCTTCAGCGCCGGCAAATTGTTTTAATTCTACTCTCAATTGATCTGCAAATTTTACAATTTCCGGAACAGAGGTTTCGTCATCCAAAAAAATCATCATTTGCGCAGCATCATCTGAATTTTGCTTTTGAAATTCGTTGTAATAAATTCTTGGATTTCCTTTGCCTACATTGGATGCTAATCTTATCACTTCCGGTTTGCTTAGGATAAATTGTTCAATTTTGCGCACCAACTTGTCTGTATGTTTTAAGTTGCTGGTTGGTTCTGTTTCTATGTCCACGATAATGATGGGCTTTTCGGAAGCAGGAAATAAACTAAATCCCAATCTCGGTACTAATGTAAAAGATGCCACGAAAATAGCCGCTGCGGTCAACAATGTTTTAACCGGGTGACCAATGCACCAGATAAGAAGTTTTTGATAAGGTGCATTGATGTAATTTTTAAATCCACGGAAGAAAATATTTCCATCCTGATGACTGTCCTTTTCATGAGCCTTTAACATAATGCTGGACAAAAATGGAATGATTGTAACCGAGACAAACAATGATGCCAGTACAGTAAGCATTACAGCCATTGGCAATGAACGTATAAAATCACCAGAACCTTCAGGGAGATTCGCAAGCGGAAGGAAAGCAAGAAGTAAAGTTGCGGTACAACCAAGTACTGCAACCAGTATATGATTGGTAGCAGAAACAGCGGCTTCCCTCGCAGAAATTCCCTTACGCATGTATCGTTCAATATTTTCAACTACCACGATGCTGTCGTCCACCAACAATCCTAAAGCAATGACCATGCCTACGATGCTTAACTGATTCAAGGTATAACCAAGTAAGTCCAGTAAAAACAACCCTATACTCAATGACAATGGTATGGAAATCATCACAATGATAGAGGCGCGTGTACCCAATGGCAACAATGTCAGCAGGACCAAGAAAATAGCAATCATAAAATCCATTCCCAAACCGGAAAGTCTGTTACGGACACCTGTCTCCTGATCAAAAGCTTGCTCCATTCTAATATCTGAAGGAAGAGTGGTGGCAAATTCATCCAAAATCTTTTGCATTTTTTTACGCACCGTGATGATGTTCTTTTTATCCTTCATAGCCGTGACCACCCAAAGAGCCTTGCTCCCATTAAACCGCGCAATGTGGTCTGTTTCTTTTTCGTCAAAATAAACTTGGGCAATATCTGACAATCTTAAGGTTTTACCTTCGTTGTTCGTGTGAATAATGGTCTTTTGTATGTCTTCAATGTGTTCGAATTCAGAAGAAGTCTTGATGTTAAATTTTCTTTGTCCAAGGTCTACATCCCCTCCGGGAATATTAATATTGTTGGCTTGTATCAAACCAAGAACCTGGTTCAAACCAATTTTTAGTTGAGCCATTCTTTCCAGGTTCAATTCAATTTTAATTTGTCTGTCCGGAACACCTTGAATTTCTACAAACTTAATTTCTTTTATTCTTTCCAGTTCACGTTCCAGACGTTCCGCTTCAGATTTCATTTTTTGCGGATCTGCAGTTTCAGATACTAAGGCAGTTTGTAGAATTGCCACATCACTACTTGCTGCGCGTTTGACGGTGAGTTCCAGCAGTCCATCAGGTAAATCCGGACGAAGTCTGTTGATCTCTCTAACTATGTCATTATTCTTGGCTTCTACATCCACACCATAATTAAAATCTACCAACATTACCATCAGTCCATCTGAAATAGAAGTGTTGATTTTTTTGATGTCAGAGAGTTGGTATAATTCTTCCTCGATCGGATCCACTATAAGCTGTTCCATATCCTTAGGTGTTGTCCCGGGATAAATTGCAACGATGGAAAAAATAGGTGCACCAAAAGGAGGATCTTCTCCCCTCGGCATATTCATCAAAGAGTTGGCCCCAAGTATCAGCACTGCGATAAACAGCACCAAAGTGAATTGATAATTTTTTACAAAAAACTGATTAAAAGACATGATCTATTTTTTAATGACCACAATGATCCATTATATTTTGAAATATTAATGCTAATTAACTTTACGAACTAAGTCACCTTCTTCAAGATAAGAAGACCCTGTAGTAATGACTTCTTCCGGTAAGGATGTCTCAGCATGAATTGCTACTTTATCCCCGATGAGTCTTATTATTTTCAACATGATTTTTTTTGCTCTTCCTTCCTCTATGACAAAAACATAAGCCGACTGTTGATTCATTTCCACCATTGCTTCAATTGGTATGGTTGTGTAGGTTGAAACAGATTTTGGATAAATAATGGATTTGGCCACCAAACCTGCTGCAAGTGAAATATTGAGGTTCTTAATTTTTAAAATTACGTCCAGTGTACCGCTGGCTTCGCCACCAACAGGAGCTTTGTCATCTACTACTGCTGTAAACTTTTTTTCAGGATAAGCATCCAGACTTATCTCGGCAGGATCTCCGATGTTTACTCTTGCCCAATCGCGATCAGTCAAACCTACTCTAACCGTCCAATCCTGATTTTGAGTACCCATAATCGCATAAACAGGAATCCCGGGACCGGCGAGTTCACCCGGATGCAAAATTTGTTTCACAATTCTTCCTGCAATCGGGGAATGAACCTCACTTTGTCCTCTGTTGAATCTGGCAATTTCTACGGATCTTCTGGCCATCTCCAAAGCTGTGGATGCATTTTGAAATTGTTCAAGCGTGGCGACACTGTCGGTGTATAAATTTTTTACACGTTTTAAATCGCGCTCTGATTTTTCCAAAGCCTCTTCTGCTATTTTGACCTGTGCATTAATTTCAGTCATGATCAGTGTTGCGAGCAATTGTCCTTTCTTTACCGCATCGCCCTCTTTCACAAAAGTTCTGTCTATGATTCCACCTGTTTTAAAGGAAGGTTTTGCATCCGATTCAGACATTACAATACCCAGTGCAGAAATGGTCTCAGATTCTTTGCCGGATTCTATTTTTGCAGTTTTAACCGGAGTTGAATTCAAGTCCTGAGAATTATTTTCGGGAGTAGGTTGCTGTTGTTTTTTACATGCCCATAAAAGGGAAATAAAAATGAAAGCGGAAAAGAGAATTTTTTTCATTTGTTCAAATTAAATTGCAATAAAAAATAAGATTAATCAATTGGATAGTTGGCCGTGTTGTAAAGATGTTCGGCCCATCTGATCCATACCTGAAAACGGGACAAAGTATATTCTGTTTCGGTTCTAAAACTTAGTGTCTGTGCATCCAGCAGTTCTAAATAGTTAACCGATCCTTCTTTGTATTTTTTAAAAATTTCCTGATACATTTTTTTTGCATGCTCAATTCGTGGTGCAAAGGTTTTTGCCTGCGCCATAGCTGATTCCAGATTATTCAGACTGGTTGCGGAACGGAGTTCAAATTGATCTTCAAGGTGGTCATGTCTCATTTGTATGGCAGCAAGGGTTGATTTATTTTGGTCTTTTCGATATTTGTGTCGCGCCCCATCATAGAGATTGATTTCTAAATTGATTCCAAGCAAGACATATGGATCAAAACCAAAATCAAATTCCTGAGACCCCAGATCCAACTGTGCACCTAAACGAGGTTTGTAAAATTGTTTTTCCTTTTTTTGAAGAAGCTCGTTGATTTTTATTCCTGATTTCAATTGTTCTAATTCCTCTCCATCTTTTCGTTCTGTTTTGTTTATCGTGGGAAATTCTGATAATACCAATCCATTTAACAAAATTTGCACATCCGGACCTACAAGGAATGTCAAATAATCCAATGCATTGTTACGCATGGCTTGTATTTCCAATTTTTTGGCTTCCAGCGAGGCCTTTTCAGATTCAATTCGGTGTTGTGCAGACGGAAGTGCAATTCCATTTCTAACCATACTGGAGGTCGTTCTAAGGGCTTCAGCAAGCAATGTGTCTGACTGTAGAACTATGTTCAAATATGCCTCAGCACTTTTATATTGAAACAGCGTTGTCATCAGCTCTTTACTGAGCAGTCGTTTGTAGGCTTTAACTTCCAATTCCTGGAGTTTGATTTGTTCCAGTTTAATGGATTTCCCCAAACTGATTTCCGGATAATAAATGGGTTGCTGAACCCTGATGTGCGCATCATAAAAATTATTGGGTAAAAACTGGGTCTCTACGTTTTCCAAGCTGCCAAAATTATTCGTACCTGTTAGTTGGTTTAGGGTACTGTACACGGGATTGAAGAGATCGCCAATGGGGAGGGCAATTGACCGACCTCCATATGCTAGGGTGTACTGCGCTCCAAAATTCACAGAAGGCCGATACATTGCCTTGGCTTCCATAAATGATGACTCCGCCTTTTTGAGTTCAAAACTTCGTGCCTGGAGTTCTTTGTTTTGTTTCCAAACCGCTTTAACCATTGGGTCAAAGTCCTGTGCTGTGGCAATTTGGTTCAACATAAACAAAATAAGAAGCCACTGTGCCGATTTATAAATTGTGATCATAATATGTACACTGTTTAGCAAATGGGTAAAAAAATTATTCGTGGATAAATATGCAATTCATGATGTGATCAAGGGTTGCAGCAACCAAGTGATCCGGGTGTGCTTGTTCGATGATATCCAATCGTTGGGATTGCACTAAACTTACCAGACCATGGACATTACTCCACAGCTGCAGAGCCATGATGTGTGGATTATCTGCTTTAGTTCTTTTGCTTTCGATGACTTCCTGACAGGTAGATACCAGCAGTTCGAAGAGGCTCAATCCCTGTCCCCAGACCTCTTTACAACGCTCCAGGTGGTTCATTGGCTTTTCGGAATTAAACATCAATTCGTACCAATCCGGATTGTCAATACCAAAACGCACATAGCCTCTTCCAATCGCTGCGATCCGCTTTACCGGATCCGGTTCTGAGATAGCTTCCATCAGGAACTTACCCATCAGGGTGAAGCCCATTTCCATCAAAGAAAAAAGGATTTCGTCCTTATCCTTGAAGTATAAGTAAATGGTTGCGGGGCTATATTCAGCAGCGGTGGCGATCTTTCGGATAGACAACTGATCCTGGCCTTCTTTGGACAGAATTTCCTTTGCTTTCAAGAGTATCAGCTCCCGAAGTTCGCTTTTTTCCCTTTCTTTTCTTTCTGAAATACCCATGTACAGCTTGATTAGTTAGTGATTAAGTCATTAAAAAGCAACTTGTGAAAAATAAGACATTTGCTTTGGGAGTATTTCATTCTTCCAATTGCTTTCTTCAATTGTTTAAATGAACCCCTTTTCACAAATCCCATTTTGATCAGCTTGTCAAAATAACAACGCAAATATAATAAACAGTGTTTAGTAAAATGATCGTTATAATATAAATATTTATTTTAATAATATGTATAATGCATAATATCAGTTATTAAAAAATTTCATTCTCAAACATGTCGGGTAAAAAATCGTAAAATTTAAGCATTCGATTAGGATTGGTCCCAGCAAATAGACTTACGACTTTGGTACAGTAAATTCACAAAATGTCCCGCTTTCAACTCTTTGCAATGATTAACTTGATCAAAATAATGCTAAAAACAGGTATTACGGTTTGGCCTATTGCTTTTCATTCATTTTCCCCTCATTCAAAAGTGCCGGAAGAATAAAATCAGCACTATTTTTACAATAAACCTTTGACCATGATTTATTGACTTATTCAAATTGGTTAACATGGTTTAAAACTTAATTCAAATTTTATGGAAACAGAACAAATGGAAAAAACAGAGAAATTAGGCTTCCTAAACATCCTGATTATCCTGTTGTCCATCTATGTGTTGGTTGCTTTGATGCTGGACACCATGTTAAGATTACCGCCGGAAATATCCAAAATATTGCACCTTCTGGATCATATGATTTGCCTGATATTTTTATTTGATTTTTCCTATCGGTTTTATAAGGCCAAAAGCAAGTTGTCGTATATGAAGTGGGGCTGGATAGATCTTCTTGCAAGTATTCCTGCAGTAGATGTATTGAGGACCGGGAGAGCCTTCCGATTAATCAGATTGCTTCGAATCCTGAGAGCGTTTAAATCCGTCCATCATCTGGTAAACCATGTTTATCAAAAAAGATCCAACAGTGCCCTTGGAACTGCTGCCATAGTGGCTACTTTTAAGATTATATTTTCCTCCTTCGCAATTCTACAGGTAGAACACGACCCGGAGAGTAACATTCTTACCGCAGAGGATGCAATTTGGTGGGCTTATTCTACCATTAATTATGGCGCTTATGGAGATAAATACCCAGTCACCACAGAAGAAAATACCACTGATGATGGCTTTAAAAATTTTATTCCGGACATCATTACCCGATATATTTCCCTTAACTCGCCGGCTATGGGAATATCCACGGCATGCAGGGCATTCATGTAGTTTTTGAGAATATGGTATTGGTGATAGGTGAGTTCTGAAGGCATTCTGGGCTCCGGATTTTTGAGCAGTTGTTTTCCAGGAGGACAATCTTCATCAGGTCTGTTATAAAAATGAAAATAGCCATGGCCTTTGACCACTCTTTGCAGCCTCCATAGCTCAGAAATCCCTTCGTTAAATATACCTGCAGCTCCTCTGTTGTGTAAAGAACGGAATACCATATTTCTATTTGGTTTTGAAAGCTTCGATGCCAGTTGCTTAATTTTATCTGCATCCGCAGCAACTAAACCGGGTGATCCAATAAATGTACATACCTGATCTTCGCGGTTGTATGATTCCATCAGTAGTGCAATTTTAGTTTTCTCCATTTGCTGTTAATTGAAAGGTGGTTTCCATTAGCGTAACTTTTAGAAAAATAATTCCATGAGTTTTGACAGACAGAAAATTTATCTGCTTACCTTAGACTTGGCCCAGAAATAAATTTAATCTTTACTATGCGTCAAATCTGCAGAATCGAAAAAATATCATGAAAATTTATACAGAATCAAATCGGCTTGTTTACAGAGAGATATTGCCAACGGATGAGCATTCTCTCTTTGAATTAGATTCAAATTCTTTGGTTCATAAATATCTAGGAAATACACCTGTTAAACATATAGAAGAAATCAGAAAGGTTATACGATCCATCCGTCTACAATATAATGATCATGGCATTGGGCGTTGGGCGGCAATAGAGAAGAATACCGGTAATTTTATTGGTTGGAGTGGTCTAAAATTCATCACCGATTATGAAAATAATCACACCTGTTTCTACGATGTGGGTTATCGCATACTTCCACAATACTGGGGCAAAGGATTTGCCACGGAAGCTGCCATGGCTGCATTGGATTATGGATTTAACAAACTGGATCTTTCAGAAATCATCGGCATGGTACATGAAGAAAATGTCGCATCCCGCAAAGTCCTGGAAAAATGTGGTTTGAAATTTATAGAGAAATTTATGTGGGAGGACATTTGCTGTGACTGGATGAAAATCACTAGATCAGAATGGACTATGGCCCATATATAAAAAGATTAAACCTATATGGTATTTCCGTTTTATGGAATTGGAATTTAATAGAACAAATTTTTAATTCTTAATTTCATAAACGTTAAACTTAATGTCATTTTTTTTTAGCTCCTTGAAAAAATATTTCAATTTATATTTTCTTTCCAAACATATCTAATTCAATAATAACATCTATGCATCAAATTATTTCACACCTAATTTTAACAAACATTCTTTAAGGATTCACTATTTTTGTGTGCATTTGTTCAGTTCAGTCTTGAGGTACTTCGTATTGGTTTTCCTCTAATAATTACTTTCTAATCTTCTCTATAATTCTTTCCTAAATGGTACACAAAAAAGTGAAATATCTGCTTCCTTCCGTAGATGTAGACATGGGCGGAACATTGATCAAACAGGCTTTACCCAATCCGCATGTGGTGCAGGTAGATCCTTTTTTATTGCTGCATCATGGAAAGTTTAGTTTCACAAATCTTGCGCCTGCTCTTCATCAGGGAATAGGTCCTCATCCACATAGGGGATTTTCACCGGTTACCTTTGTGGTGGATGGGGAAGTTCATCACCGGGACAGTCGGGGCAATAGTCAAATTGCACGCAAAGGAGATGTCCAATGGTTGAATGCCGGTGCGGGAATTATCCACAGTGAACGTCCTTCACAAGAATTAACAGAGCATAACGGTCAACAGGAAATCATCCAGTTATGGATCAATACACCTGCTTCGAATAAAATGAAGCAACCAAGCTATCATTACTTTCCCGCAGACAAAATACCTACTTTCCATTCTGAAGATCAATTGGTCACGAATAAATTAATTGCAGGAAAACATAAGGATATACATTCTATGGCACCTACTGCTCATGATTTATTAATCATTTGGAGCGACGCTTTATATGATGGAAATCAAATCATCAACACATCAGAAGAATTCAATACCATATTGTACATCGTACATGGAATTGTACGGATAGGAGGTTATGGCATTGTGGATGCGGAAAACTTATTGGTATTTGACCAGAGTCCAGGCGAAATAGAAATTTTTTCCAAAACCGCCTCGCAATATATTTTATTATCCGGTGCGCCGCTGAATGAAAAAGTAGTTCAGCAAGGACCTTTTGTCATGAATTCGGAAACAGAGATTTTAATGGCTATGCGAGATTATCAAATGGGTAAAATGGGTATGCTTATAGAAGAATAGCCTTCATTCTTGATGAAGATTATTCTACAGGACTTCCAACCATTTGAATGTTCATTGGTTTGATTGGAGATAATCCAAAATTTAAGAAATGGAAATTGGCATAGACAGTTTTGCAGCTGCTCCCTCTCAAGCAAAAGCAAATCCTGCAAAATTACTTAATGAACTTATCGAACGAATTGAATTTGCGGATCAAGTTGGGCTGGAAATATTTGGAATGGGAGAACATTATCGGAAAGAATTTTTGGATTCCGCCTCATCCATGATTTTAGCTGCGGCGGCATCCCGCACTTCAAGAATCCGATTAACCAGTGCAGTAACTGTACTTAGTGCAGCTGATCCGGTAAGGGTTTTTCAAAATTTCGCCACTTTGGATTTAATCTCGAACGGAAGAGCCGAAATAGTTGCAGGTCGAGGGTCTTTCATAGAGTCCTTTCCACTTTTTGGTTTGAATTTGAATGATTACGATGCCTTGTTTACGGAGAAACTAGATCTCCTGTTAAAAATACGCGATCAGGAATTTATTACCTGGTCAGGAAAATTTCGACCGCCGCTTCAGCATCAACCAATCTATCCTCGTCCGTTGCAAGAAAAGCTTCCGATTTGGCTCGGTGTGGGAGGAACTCCTGCTTCTTTTGTGCGCGCGGGGCAACTTGGATTGCCGCTGATGGTTGCCATCATTGGTGGGGAGACCCATCGGTTCAGACCATTAATTGATTTATACAAACAGGCCGGACAAAAAGCAGGTCATGATCCCGTTCAGTTAAAAGTCGGATTACATTCATTGGGATATGTTGCTGAACAAACAGACGAAGCCATTGCAAATTACTATCCAGGTTATGCAGAGATGTTTACCCAAATTGGAAAAGAACGTGGTTTTCCTCCCGTGACCAGGACGGGTTTTGATGCCCAAAACGGACCTTTAGGCGCATTGCTGGTAGGCAATCCGGAAGAAGTGGCAGCTAAAATTCTTCGCCACAGTGAAGCTCTTGGTGGGATTTCCAGATTTACCTTTCAGATGGATGCAGGGCTCTCACACGAAAAGCTCTTGCAGGCAATTGAATTAATTGGAACAAAGGTTTCGCCCCTGGTAAACAATAGTCTGACAAATAAATCATGATTATTCACGGACTAAATAACGAGCTCTGTTATTGTCAATTTTGCCTTAATTTGTTGGCTGGTATTGAAAGTTTATAAAAATATACTACCACCTATTAAATTTGGTTAGCATGTGAGACTATAAAAATGAATATTCAATAAAATGGCAAAAAACAGAACTGTAGAAACCGATCAGAATGTGCTTGAATTTATTCATTCATTTGCTGAAACTGAACAAAAGCAAAAGGATAGTTTAAGCTTGATCAAGCTCATGGAAAATGTTTCCGGGTTTGAAGCTAAAATGTGGGGACCCAGCATCATTGGATTTGGCAATTATCATTACAAATATGACAGCGGGCATGAAGGAATTGCGCCCCTGATTGGATTTTCACCGCGTAAAGCTGCCATATCGCTCTATGTTTTCACAGGTCTGGAGGAACACAATCATTTATTAAATGGCCTTGGAAAATTCAAAATGGGGAAAGCCTGTATTTATGTAAATAAATTATCGGATATAGACTTGTTGAAACTGGAAGGTCTTATGAGAGCTTCCATCCAATACTTGCAAAAGAAATACGGAAATAAATAATTAAAGATCGACAATAATTAGAAGTGTTGCTTGTCATACTCCCTGATAACAATTGTCATTCATAAAATAAAAATGAATTCTCATCTTAGCCGATGTATCCATTTTAAATATTCCAATATGAAAATTTTAAGTGAATCAGAAGAGACCGGTTGTTGCAAAAGATTCAACCCGGAACCATGGGATGAGAAAGAGGTTAATTTTGTTGACAAATTATTTGTGAAGGATCACGTAATCAGTTTTTTTCATATTCCAATTAATTATGGAAAAGTGATGAAAAGGAATATGGAAAAAATTGAACAGGCGGGTGCAAAGGTGGAGGTACCACTTATGCTTTCGGATGAAAATTCCCTATGGGGTAGTGAGGTTTACATTTCCGTCACCAAGGAAGTGCCCCAATCAGAAATGGCCAGAATTTCCGGAAATTTTTTATCCAAAGTGTTCGAAGGCCCTTACAGCAAGATGGAAGATTGGATTGTAGAAATGAAAAAATTCGTAATCGCCCGAAACAAGGTGATGAAAAAATTGTATTTCTTTTACACCACTTGTCCGTCATGTGCTAAAGCGTATGGTAAAAACTACACGGTAATTCTTGCAGAAATTTAACATCAGAGACTCATTACAGCTGTTTTTCATATATAATTTATTGTAATATGTTTTTAATATCCCATCCTAAAAAACAACAAAAGATGAGAATTCTGGTTAAAGAGATGGTTGGGAATGTTATACAAAGCTTGAATCGGGTTAAGGGTTTTTCAGTAGTTTAATCCTTCAATAGCCAGGCTGCACAGCAAGTTTGAGGCTGGATTCAGGTATTACCTGAGCTTAATCCCAAAATATAATTGGAGTCCTTGGAGGTGAATCTATTCAGGAAGCACTAATTTTAAACCTTTAATACACTTAAAGCGAATAAATATTTGAATCAAGTAAGTTATCCTATCAAAGGAGTTCTATTGCCATCAGATAGTTTATTTGGCAATTTGAACTTGCAGGATTGAATATATTTTATTTTGCTTAAAGCGAATTACTGTATTAAAAAATATCATTTTAATCATTTACCAAAAACAATTTAAATCCAAGTATGATCAATCATCCAATTAAATTAAGCGCATTGCGCCTTTTCCAAAATGTTTCTCTGCTTTTCATTTTATTTTCTGCCACACCGATATTTGGACAAATTTCAGAAAATAATTATCGGATATATTCTGTAAAACTTAGCAAGGAAGTCACCTTGAAAGACATTGCCGAAGACATGCAAAATTACCAGGTACTTTTTTTTGGGGAAGAGCACAATGATTCAGTGGCTCATTATCTGGAAAACAAGATGCTGGAAACCATGCATCAGAAATTCTCAAACAACACCGCCCTTTCAATGGAAATGTTTGACAGAGATGTACAGACTGTCATGAACGAATATCTCAAAGGGGGAATACGGGAGAAGAACTTTACAAAAGATGCAAGGGTATGGAGCAATTACAGAGATTACAAACCCATGGTTGAGTTTTCCAAAACCAATGGACTGGATGTGATTTGTGCCAACGCTCCAAGCCGCTACACTAATCTTGCCGGCCGAAAAGGTCAACAAGCACTGATGGCTCTTTCCGATGAATCCAAAAGATTTTTTGCACCCTTGCCCTATGATACCGCCTCCGGAAAATATTATGACAAGCTGATGGCCTTGACGGCACACGCTCCTGCAGCCACCACAGATACCACTAAGAAAGCTCCTCCAGTCATGCAAATGGGCGGATTTAATTTAATTTTGGGACAGTCACTTTGGGATGCAACGATGGCCTATTCCATTGCAAATTACTTGAAAAAGAACAAGCATAAGAAAGTGATGCAGGTCAACGGTCGTTTTCACAGTGATGAAGGGTTTGCCATCGTGACGCAATTAAAAAAATATCATCCAAAGGCAAAATCTCTTATCATTTCAACAGGGACTGATGATTCATTTCCGAATATAGATTGGAGTCAACACAAACACCTGGGAGATTACATCATCATCACAGATCCAAGTGTGCCACGAACCTTCAAAGAATAAAATTTATCTGCTTACATGATGGTAAGCTTTTACATTAAATTTTCAGCAAAAAAAATCATTAGCTGGTTGGCTGGATAAGTCGATCCAAAAAGTGATGAGTTTTTTTATAAAAAAAGTATAACATGGAGTATAAGGCTGCAAAAATTTTCTGGATTTTAACAATCTGTTTTTGTTTTTCTCAGCTTTCTGCGCAAGTTTATGGCGAACATGGGATGGTTGTTACCTCCAATAAACTTGCTTCACAGACAGGGATTGAAATTTTGCAAAAAGGAGGGAATGCCATTGATGCAAGTATTGCGACTGCTTTTGCGCTGGCGGTCACCCACCCTGCTGCAGGAAATATTGGAGGTGGTGGATTTTTAGTTTACATGAATTCATCAGGTGCGGTCACCACCATTGACTTTCGGGAAAAGGCACCTCTAGCAGCAACTGCCAATATGTTTCTTGACAATGAAGGCAAACTGATAGAAGATCTCAATCACAACAGCATAAAAGCCATTGGAGTCCCGGGTACTGTAGCCGGACTTTTTCTTGCACACCGAAAATATGGAAAGTTGCCCTGGTCTGTTTTAATACAACCCTCCATAGACCTCGCTCAAAAAGGGTTTCCTATGACCTGGAGTTTATATCAGGAAGCACAATGGTTGTCCAGAGAATCTTCTTCAAAGTCATTTATACAAAACTATTTTAAAAACTCAAAAGACGTACTCACCAGACCCGGAGAATTATGGAAACAACCGGCACTTGCCAAAACCCTGACACTTATCAGGGATAAAGGTCAGGATGGATTTTACAAGGGTGCAGTTGCAGAAGAGATTGAGCAATTCATGATACAAAATGGTGGCATTCTCACCAAAAAAGATCTTGAAAAATATCAGGCCATAGAACGCAAACCAATAAAAGGAAGCTACAAAGGATATGACATTTATTCAATGCCTCCTCCGAGTTCGGGAGGAGTTGCCTTGGTAGAAATGTTGAACATGATGGAATGTGCAAATCTGAAAGAGCTTGAATTTAACTCAACAGGATATGTTCACTTGTTGACTGAAGTGATGCGCCGAACATTTGCAGATCGTGCACAACACTTAGGTGATCCGGATTTCAACAGCAACATGCCGATTGAAAAATTGACTTCAAAAGAATTTGCTAAAAACCGTTTCAGACAAATTGATATGAATTCAGCTTCCAAAAGTGACTCTTCCACATTTGGTCAAACTTATGATGGAAATAATACCACTCACTTTTCTGTGGTGGACAAAGATGGAAACGCAGTATCGCTGACCTACACCCTGGAGGATAGCTATGGCTCAAAAATGGGTTCCAATAAACTTGGCTTTATTTTCAACAACGAGATGGGAGATTTTAATCCTGTCCCGGGAGTTACCAACTCACAAGGTCAAATTGGATCTGCTGCAAATATTATTGCACCTGAAAAAAGAATGCTCTCGAGTATGACACCCACTATTGTAGCTAAGGATGGCAAACCGTTTCTATTAATTGGTAGTCCCGGAGGAAGAACCATCATTAATACAGTATTTCAAACGATCTTGAATGTGCTCTCTTATGACATGCAAATTGACCAGGCCATTGAGGCCATGAAAATTCACCATCAATGGCTACCCGACGTGATTTACTATGAAAAACATCTTTTGTCTCCGGACACCAGAAAATCACTTCAACTAATGGGACATAAATTGCAAGAAGTGGACATACTCGGATCCTTAATGGGCATCACTTATAATCCGGCTTTAAAAATTTACATAGGTGCTGCAGATTCTTCCAGTCCTGATGGCGGGGCGGTGGGGTATTAATGAAGTTATAGATTTGAATGAAATTAATGACCAATTTTACACTAATTTGAAAAGTAAAATTTTTAATTCCTCCAATTAAAAACTTACTTGCCCATTTAATTTATTGTCACTAAAATTTATCAACATGTTTTCACTGCGTTTTTCATTTTTGCTCCTGTTGGGCTTTATTTGCTTGAACACTATCTTCATTTCCTGCAATTCTAAAAGTGACACATCTGCTAAAGAGGTGGTATTAAAAGATAGTTTTCCTGAAGTATCGCTCCCATCTGTAACAGACCATCCAACTATTCAAGCAATGGGATTGCTGAAGAATGTGGAAGACTCCGGTTATCCATTTTTTACCATCACCATCGATTTTCCGGAGAAGGGTTTTTCTAATTCCTATAGTCTGAATGTGGAAGAAATTAAATCAGTTGATTTACAAACACTGATAAACTCAACGGGTAAATACGTTGCGTTTGCATATACCACCAAGTCCGAAAACGCCTTGCTTGACTTAAAATTGGATGGGAAATCCCTTTTGTCAGAAGCGGAATCTGAAGTCGCAGCTAAATCATTTAATAAAATAACGGGAATACTGAGCCAGGCGAATGTGGTGACAACAGGAGATCTTCCAGGCGAACTCAAGATAACAGATGACCATGATCGATTTGAAAAATTTTCATTCTTCATTACTCCTGAAATTGTTCAGGCCAATGGAAAAGTAGTAGTAGGGTACTTTGAACCAAGAACGCAAAATACCATCACTGCATTGGAAATTAAATAATGATTTTAAAAATGGTGAATGCTGAATAAAATATTACAATAATAATGGATGTTCATTTTCAAGAAAAACTTTCATTTTAATTTTGAAAATAACTGACCTTCTGTAAATAAAACTCCTTTTTTCAATTCTTCCATGTTTGCGTTCCAGCCTTAATATATTGGATACAAGAAAAATCATATTGTAACAAATGTTACTAAAGTTGAAATTTATTGTGGATAACTTCGGCCTATAAAAATGTCTTACATGAAATTAAAATGCCGATTTTTAATTATTGTTTTATTGTGGCTGACTTGGGGGAGTGTATTTACACAAAGCGCTCCGTTCAACATAATTTTAGAACCAGTGAACATTGCAGAGCTAGGAGGACTTCAGTCCTTTGCTTTTGGCCAACATGAAGGAAAATGGTTGATTGTAGGGGGACGATTGGATGGTCTTCACCGTCGTCAACCATTTGCTGCATTTGATCTTGCAGGACACAATACACAGTTGATCGTGGTTGACCCAGTCAATCTTCAGACCTGGACATCTTCAATAAGTTCTTTACCATCCGCAATTCAGGAACAACTTAAGTCCACCAACATGGAATTTTATCAGGAGGGGAATACTCTCTATGTCGTGGGAGGTTATGGCTTCAGCGATATGGAAGGTGATCACACCACCTTTGGCACCCTAACAGCGATTGATGTTCCAGCAACGATCAATGCAATCATTAAACATTCTGAGTTTAAGCAATTTGTTCGTCAAATTTCTAATCCATTGTTTCAAGTTACGGGAGGGCATTTGGAAAAAATATACGACAACTATTATCTGGTAGGAGGTCAAAAATTTATTGGCAGATACAATCCTATGGGACCTACACATGGCCCGGGATTTACACAGGATTACACCAATCAAATCAGGAAGTTTAAATTGGATGATGACGGAACCAATCTAGTTGTCCAGGCTCTGGCTTCTTTCACTGATGCTGCAAATCTTCACCGAAGAGATTACAACGTCACTGCACAAATACTGCCCAATGGAGAAGAGGGTCTCACCGCTTTTTCAGGAGTTTTTCAAACCGGATTCGATCTTCCCTATTTAAATTGCGTCAACATTGACAGTCAAGGTTATCAAGTGAACAATGATTTTTCACAATATTACAATCATTACCATTGTGCCCATGTTCCTATTTATTCTAAATTGAAAAATGAGATGCACACTCTTTTTTTTGGAGGTATTGCACAGTATTATGACAGTGCAGGGATTTTAGTTCAGGACAATAATGTGCCTTTTGTAAAAACAATTGCGAGGGTAACAAGAGATTCCAGGGGTGTTATGGCAGAATACAAACTACCCACTGAAATGCCAGCTCTATTGGGCGCAGGTTCGGAATTCATCCTTAATGAAAAAATAGCCGTGTACGATAATGGGGTCATAAAATTAGATGAAATCATCAACGACACAATTGATTTAGGCTACCTCTATGGAGGAATCAGCAGCTCTGCTGCAAATATTTTCTGGGTGAATGACGGAGTGGAAAGCACAGCCAGCAGCCAGATATTCAAAGTGAAATTAATCAGAAATTCAAGTACAAGGATACATGAAATCAATGAGCAAAGCTATGGGAGTTTAAAACTCATGGCGTATCCTAATCCCAACGATGGAAATTTTATACTAAAATATCATTTGAAAAAATCCGCCGATGTGAAAATTTCAATTTACTCCATTCAAGGTAGAATCATAGAGACCAAAATATTTCCAAATATGCCTCCTGGTGACCATAGTTATGAGAGAAGAATGGATGCCCAAGTTAAGGAAGGTGGCTGCCTCCTTGTAGTGGAAACAGACTATGAAAAAGCTACGCAAAAAATTATAATCGAACCTTAAGGAAGTTTGCCAGATTGATTAAAAAGTCATCCTGGAAATATCGGATAAAAAAGAGAATTAATAACTTTAATACTTCACTTTACATGCCGCATAACTAAATTGCACAGCTGTTGGAATTATTTTTTTTCATTACTTTCATGCATTAAACCCAAAATAGTTATTAAAATTCTGGGTTAGAATATTTTAATGCGAGATATCAAAACATTGTATTATTTTTGAAAGAAGTGTCGGGGGACTCAATACCCCGAATTGTTACATGATCTAAAATAATACAAATCAAAATGAGAAATGTGTGTATCCTTTGTATTGGTATACTTTTGACCAGCTGCCATCAAAAGCAAGATCCCTTCGACTGCGGACGACCTTTTTGTAAAAATGTCAACCTGGATTCATTAAACAATCTTTTCCTTGCGGGATGGAATGCGAAGGATTCTGCAGCCATTGCCCATACAATCGCTTCCCACGCCATCGTAATGAATGACTCTATTATCCACCATGGCCTTGACTCAATCGCTCAAAATTGGATCAGCGGAGGAATAAAAGTCTTAAGTAACATCAAAACCACTTCTCTCATTCGAGAGACCACTTCCACCATCGCCTACGATGGGGGAACCTATACACTTGACCTTACACCCCCCGGAGGACCAGTCCTTAAAGAAAGGGGCAATTACAGTCTGGTTTGGAGTAAACAGCCAGATGAAACCTGGAAATTAACCCTTGTGCACATAGAAGATATTACCAGACTTCCGGATATTAAATAAGTTCTCTTTTAGGTTAACTGAAGAAGCTATTTGATCAGGGACAAGTTGCAAACTTGCGCCAGCAAAGGATGATATTTGGCACAAGTTGGAAACTTCCGCCAGCAGAGAACAATATAAATGTAAAATAATATCTTTGTCAAATGAGTACGAAGTATAAATTCTTAGACCCTGAAGGAATATATTTTGTGAGTTTCGCTACTGTTGATTGGGTCGATGTATTCACAAGACAAGAATACAAAGATATATTTATTGATAGCCTGAAATATTGCCAAAAAAATAAAGGAATGATTATTCATGCCTGGTGCCTGATGACCAACCACGTTCATCTCATTTTTTCCAGTAATGAAAAAGGAAAACATTCTGACATTCTACGCGACCTAAAAAAATATACTTCTAAGAAGTTATTGGAATCAATTATTAGCAATCCGCATGAAAGTAGAAAAGAATGGATGCTAAATATTTTATCTAATGCAGGTAGAAATAATTCTAACAATAAAAAATTTCAATTCTGGCAACAGGACAATCATCCAATTGAAATATTTAGTCCAAAAGTAATTTCTCAAAAGCTTGTCTATTTACATAACAATCCGGTTGAAGCTGGAATTGTTTCACTAGCCGAACAATATTTATACAGTAGCGCATCCAACTATTGTGGTCAAAGTGGACTCATAGAAATTGAAATTCTAGACGTTCCTGCCAATTTAGTTGGATATGTTTTTATTGGAAGATAATGATATGGCACAAGTTGGAACGATATGGCACAAGTTGCAAACTTGCGCCAGCAAAGGGCGATGTGGCACAAGTTGCAAACTTGCGCCAGCAAGGGAAAAAGCTATTTGATGAGGCACAAGTTGCAAACTTGCGCCAGCAAAGGGAAGATGATGATATGGCACAAGTTAGAAATTAGAGTTAAGATATGACACAAGTTGCAAACTTGCGCCAGTAAGAGCGGCAACAGAGGAAAAAAGAAAAATAATTTAAATATTATGGAACAAAATAATTCAGGCAGAAATGTAATAGTGTACATCGCGATGAGTTTAGATGGATTTATTGCAAAAGAAAATGGTGACATCGAATTTCTATCCATGGTTGAAAAAGAAGGAGAAGATTATGGTTACCATGAATTCATCAAGACGGTAGATACTGTAATTGTCGGACGTAAAACTTATGATAAAATTATTTCCTTGGTACATAACTTTCCGCATCAGGATAAAGAATCCTATATTATTACCAGAACAAAAAGACCCGATCAAGGCAACATAATATTTTACAATGAGGATTTACAATCATTGATTGAAAAATTAAAGTCGAAGGAGGGCAAAAATATCTATTGTGATGGCGGTGCCGAAATCATCCATGAATTGCTTCAAATTAATCAGGTGGATGAATTCTACATATCCATCATACCGGTACTTCTTGGAAGCGGCAAACGCTTATTTAAGGATTCCGGGACGGGACTAAAATTAAAACTTAATAAGTCCATCACTTTTGAGTCAGGATTGGTCCAACTGCATTATACCCGAACCAGTATATAAATCATGTACAACTGATAGCATACTAAGTTTTAAATAATTAAGTCTTTTGTTTTGCTATTAAAATACTATATGTCACAATTTCAAAACTTGCGCCAGCAAAGGTAGATTATAGCACAAGTTGCAAACTTGCGCCAGCAAAGGATAAAACTTGCGCCAGCAATGAAATGATATGCTTAAAATATGTATATTTACCATCCTCAAGAACCAACCGATCCTAAAAAACAAACCCATTATTGAGTATTTGCTTAAATATTTTATATGAAATTCACTGTTGATACCTCAAAGGAAAGAATACCATTTTCATCCAACAAGTGGTTGTGGTTGTTCATCATTGTTTTTGCTCTTGTTTGGATCAACACCTATCTAGGTACGACTGACCTAAACAATTGGTTTTTGGAAAACACCTTAACAATTTTGTCGCTCATCTTTTTAATGAGCACTTTTAAAAAATATCAATTCAGTGACTTGACATATCTCTTCATTTGCATTTATCTCTGTATGCATGTATATGGTTCAAAATACACTTATGCTGAAAATCCTCTTGGGTTTTATCTTCAAGATTTATTGCACACTTCCAGAAATCAATATGATCGGATTGTGCATTTTAGTTTTGGTTTTTTGTTGGCCTACCCTATTCGAGAATTATTCATACAATGGCTGAAATATCCCAAATCAGCCTCCTGGATCACGCCGATTGAAATTTCACTTTCCATCGGAGGTATTTATGAACTTATAGAATGGGCTGTTGCAGACATATTCTTTACTGAACAAGGGGCTGCCTATCTTGGGACTCAGGGTGATGTCTGGGATGCACAGAAAGATGTCTTTTATGCCTTTACAGGTGCGATACTCGCTTCAAGCCTGATCTCTTTGATTCACCGTTTTAAAACTACCCAGCAATCAAAACAAATATTAACTTCATGACCAAACCTAGCTAAAAATCTAATCCCTTCCTTAAAAAGGTAATAGGTCTCCTTTATTCAGCCAAATGATAAAGTACAAATAAAATCAGGATATTCGAATTGATTTTTTTAACAAATGCTCATTTAGTTTGTTATTTCTCAAATTTTATTTTGAACATTTTTTAAAGAATCAATCTTTAAGCGGATGAAAATAATCATGAGGTTTTTTATAATATTTGTAATTATTCTATCAAATAAAATGGCTTTTGCCCAAAGTTCAAAAACCGGAAATTGGTTGATCTATTTTGGAAATCAGCCATTAAACAATAAATGGAATGTATGGAATGAAGTGCAATACAGAAATTATAATTTTGTTGGTGATCTTCAGCAGTTTTTAATCCGCACTGGCGTTGGGTACAATCTGTCAGAAAACAATAACAATGTTTTAATGGGTTATGCCTATGTATACTCAGAAAACTATTTTGACAAATCCGATGTAAAATTGAGTTCTGAGGAACATCGAATCTACCAACAATTCCTAACCAGACAAAACTTCACACCCTTCGCCATTCAACACCGATACAGAATAGAAGAACGATTTATACCCGGAGATTTCCACATTCGCTTACGCTATGCACTTTCCATTCAATTGCCTTTAAATCACTCTACGCTCATAAAAAATACTCTTTATCTTTCAGCAAGTAATGAAATATTTATTAAAACCAACTCACCTAGTTTTGACAGAGACCGGATTTATCTGGGTCTTGGATATGTAATTAACCCGATTATCAGAGTAGAGGTCGGCATGATGTCGCAAATACTGGAAAACACTCATAGAAATCAATTTCAGATCGCACTATTTAACAGTATGCCGATTAAATTTAATACCGGAAAAATATCGATTAACAACTTATTCAAATCCAAATTCAAACTAATGGAAAATTCACACATCTTATATGAGCTTTCGAAAAACAAAGACATTTTCAAAGATCTGTTGAGTGGAATTTCAAAGGAATTATATCTATGGAAGATGCACTCAGACAAATGGTGCCTGCTTGAAATTATTTGTCACCTCTATGATGAGGAACGTGAAGATTTCAGATATCGCACAAAGCATATACTGGAAAATCCTGCTTCCATTTTACCTTCCATCAATCCGCCTGCCTGGGTTCAGGAGAGAGATTATATAAGTCAGGATTATGAAACCATGATCAATAAATTTGTATTTGAACGTGAAAGTTCAATTAATTGGTTGCAATCACTTCCGTCACCGAATTGGGAAAACATACATCATCATCCAAAATTAGGTAAGATGACTGCCAAAATGATGTTGACCAATTGGCTTGCCCATGATTATCTTCACATTCGTCAGATTATAAAATTAAAATTTGATTTTCTGAGGGAGCAGTCGGATGAACATTTGAGTTATGCAGGAAAGTGGTAACCGAATTGCAATATATATAATTTTAACAACCTGCAATTAGTTTTCATTGAGTGATGCCATGTTGAACTATTTACTAATTTTGGTCCGCGCTACATGTAAATTATAAATCTTTTCAAGACCATCAAAGGATAATATTTTATGGAATTTGACTCAACCATCAAAAAATTAATCATAGGATGAACATAGAATGGCTACTTGGATACAACCCGGTTCTGCTTGCGTTTTTGCCACTATTTTTACATGGGTGGTAACTGCTGCAGGGGCTTCATTGGTTTTTTTCTTTAAAGTCATTCACAAAAATATACTCAACTTAATGTTGGGTTTTGCTGCCGGTGTAATGATCGCTGCAAGTTTTTGGTCTTTGTTGAATCCTGCAATAGAAATGGAAGAAGCAAAGAATCCCGGTCAGGCATGGATACCTGCCGTGGTTGGATTTTTAGCAGGGGGAGCATTTATATGGATCATTGATCGCATTCTCCCCACTTACACAACAGACATTCGATCGAAGCCGCAGAAGGTATTAAAACATCGTGGCAAAGAAGCGTGCTGTTGATACTTGCCATCACGCTCCATAATATTCCCGAAGGACTTGCTGTAGGAGTCGCTTTCGGCTCACTCGCCATTCATCCCGACGCAGAAGTACTCGCAGGAGCAGTAGCGTTGGCAATTGGAATTGGGTTGCAGAATTTTCCTGAAGGCGCTGCGGTATCCATTCCGTTGAGGAGGGAGGGCTTCTCCAGAAGAAAATCATTTTTTTATGGCCAGCTGTCCGGTGTAGTAGAACCCATCGCAGGAGTTATTGGTGCCTATCTGGTAATTTCAGTTACTCCGCTGCTTCCATACGCCTTGTCATTTGCAGCCGGTGCGATGATTTTTGTGGTGGTAGAAGAATTAATCCCGGAGTCACAAACAGGAAACGAAACAGACCTTTCAACCATTGGTGCGATGATTGGATTTGCAATCATGATGTGGCTGGATGTAGCGTTGGGGTAAGACTTTGAAAACTCACCCAAACTCAGACAATAGATCATACAATTTAATACCGACAATGGATAAATCTTTGAAGAATTTTAAAAAATTTGGGATCCACCACCATTCTTACAAATTCATTCAATTATGAAAATGAAAAGCATTGCCGTTTTTTGTGGATCAAGTAGCGTAAGTAAAGATTATTATTACGAACAAGCATTTAATTTAGGCAAGAAATTGGCTCATCTGGAAATTGATATGATCTATGGCGGTTCCAATGCCGGACTCATGGGTGCAGTTGCCAACGGAGCATTGAGCGAAGGTGGAAAGGTTGTTGGTGTAATTCCGGAATTTCTGGTTGATAAAGAACTTGCACATGAAGGACTTAGCGAACTTATTCTTGTCAAAAGTATGCATGAAAGAAAATACAAAATGAATGAACTCTGCGATGGGGTAATTGCATTGCCGGGAGGCTATGGCACCTTGGATGAATTATTCGAAATGCTGACATGGGGACAGCTTGGACTTCATAAAAAACCTGTTGCATTGTATAATATCCATGGATATTACAATACCTTGATTAACTTAGTCCAACATATGGTCTCCAGTGGATTTTTGAAGGAATCGAATCAAAAAATGTTATTGATCAACGAAGATCTTGATGCTTTATTAAAAGAAATGAATGAATACGTTGCTCCAGAGGTGGAGAAATGGTTAAATAGAAGTAGATCTTGAATTTTCTGGTATGGCATAAGTTGGAAACTTGCGCCAGCAAAGGGGAAAACGTTATGGCATAAGTTGGAAACTTGCGCCAGCAAAGGGTAATCGACATGGCACAAGTTGAAAACTTGCGCCAGCAAGGGAAAATGAATTAAGTTTGTCGGGAAATCAAAACAATAAATAAATCATATTGCAATGAAGTTAGTCCTATATGTCCTTATTACAATTACGTTCATGATGTCATTTACCCCTGCGCAAGTTGAACCAGATCATTACAAGAGTGTACTCAAAGCATTTGTACAAAATTACAACAATGATCAATTCGAATCTATCTTTAGCATGTTAGCTCCTGATATGCAAAAGGCCTTGCCATTAGAGAAAACCAAAGCATTTTTTGCAGGATTGCATGCTCAGGCCGGAAAAATTCAGGAATGTAAATTTATAGACATTGATCAGGGTGGTACCGCTTCCTATGAAACAAAATTTGATAAGGGGGTATTTCTTCTTAATGTGACGCTCAGTGAAGATTCCAAAATTAATGGATTCTACATAAAACCATACCAAGCTAAACCAGCCATTTCCAACACACGAAATTTCACCAAATTAAGTTTGCCATTCAAAGAAGAATGGACCGTAATTTGGGGAGGAGATACCAAGGAATTAAACTATCATGTCGAACACCTTGCACAAAAAAATGCATTCGACATGGTCATAACTGATCAAGATGGAAAGTCATTTAGAAATGATGGAGAAAAAAACGAGGATTATTATGCCTTCGGGAAGGAATTGATTGCCCCTTGTGCCGGCAAAGTGGTCATGGTTGTAGATGGTATAAAAGACAATACTCCAGGTGAATTAAACCCCATTTACATTCCCGGAAATACGGTGGTCATAAAGTCAGGAGAAAATGAATTTTTATTCTTTGCACATTTCAAACAGCATTCCATTCGGGTAAAAGAAGGTCAGACTGTAAAAAAAGGTGAACTGCTTGGGTTATGCGGAAATTCAGGAAATTCCTCAGAGGCTCATTTGCATTTTCATATCCAGAATGAAGAGAACATGACTCGAGCGATCGGTATAAAGTGTTATTTTGAAGAATTGATTGTAAATGGAAAGACCATGAAAGACTACTCCCCCATTCAAAAAGATAAAATAAGGTCAAAGTAAGTTTTTTTCTTAACCATGCATAGTCAAAAATTCTTTAAAAAAATGAAACTTACGTGGTATGGGATATTCCTGGCCTTGTTTTAAAGTACTATCCAATTGATAAGTCGTTTGGTGGCCCTACAATCGAAATTATAGTCAATGGAATTTCATTCAAAATTAGAATTAAAATATGAAAATATCTATTCATCAGGAATTTGACTCAAATGAAATATTATTGCTTCAATCATTAATAAATTGTAAAATTGAATCCTTTTTATTTAATGAAAATGAACGCAAAGAAGGCAATCGAGAAATTTACATTTTTAGCCCTGCATCTATAACCTTATTCTTAAATGACGGCACTTATGTTCAATTTAAAATAATACACTTATACACTATGCCAGAACTTGAAACGCAACAGCTTTGCGTTTCTCGAATAATTAAAAGTAGTCAAGATATGTCAAATGAAATTCCCATTAATTTTAAAATAAAAAAAATTGAAATATATTCGAAACCGGTAAAAGAGATCTTAGATTATTTGTATGCACGTGAAATATTTAATAAATATATATCCAAATGTGAAGATCCATTCCATCTAGATTCGAAAACTTGCCAAATGTTAATCTTGTATAATGAATATGGTGATAGAATTTGTATTGAGGCAAACCAATACAATGGATCTTCAATATATTTATCATTAAGGGATGACTTAGTGCATAAAAAAAGTGAACTCCATTTATCCTCCATCAAGTAATCCTGATTATTTGAACAAAATGTGTTTTGAACTACAATATTCCATTACCTAATCAAAAGACAATCCTTAATTGTTAAATGATTCATTTTTCACGTAAACCCGATTAATAATGCTTTATGGAATTCAATTATCTGCTAAATATTTTTTAGCCACTTTGCATTATTCTACAATTAAACGCAAATAATTGCTATCTTTCTTGGCAACTAAAAACCCAAATGATTGTTTGCTACATCGGTTACTATATTTTCGGATCCAAATATTTAATGCCAATTAAAATTAGCTTATGCTAAAAATAGTAAACGTTCTATGTCTGATGTTGATCCTAAAATCGTGTGCACACATAAAATCCAATCTTTACATCAATCCTGAAGACAGTTTCATTCTTGGAAAAAATGAACATGCGCCTTTTAAATTAAAGCTGACAAACAATTCAAAAAATCCTCTGGAAGTCCAACAAACCTCCTTACAAGTTGAACAGCCTTCCATAACCAAGGTATATCCCAATCAAACAGTCAAAGTGTCCGGCCGTAAAAATTGTGCTCTTATCATCCGCAACACCTCCGGAGATACCGCAAGAGCTAAGGTAAAGATCACCGGAGACACCGGGTTGACCATGCAATATGCCAAATAAGCAAGTTTAAGGCAATTTCAGACCAATAGGCTGGTCCCTTTAAGAATTTAGAGCGCCTTTTAACCCAATGAGTCCGGGAAAGCCCAATTTAACCGACATTCCATTCTACCATTAATACAGGATACTGAATCTGAGATATAAATATTTCTTATATTTGTTTCCATGGAAAAGATCAAGAAATACCTCGACAAGCATTCCTCGGCCATTGGACTTCTATTTTCAAAGGCTCAAAAAACAAATACCCAGACCTACTATCACCAGCTCAGGATAGAGATCAAAAAACTTCGCGCACTCATAGACCTCATTGGTCATTTTGATAAGAAATTTAAACCCAACAAAGCACTAAAACCATTTCATAAAATATTTGAAAGTGCAGGTAAAATCAGAGAACTACAGTTGGAGGAAAGTCAGATGAAAAAACACTATTCACCGAGCAATTTTACAGCCTACAAATTAATATTAAAGGAACAAAAAGCAAAGCACCATGCAGCATTTTCTGAATTGATTAAAGGTTCCCTGATTGAAAAACAGAAAAAAACTATTAATGAATTAAAAAAGTCCATTAAGAAAATTGATGAACAAAAAGTTGAAAAGTACCTGCGCAAGAAAAGTCAACAGATCAATAAATTAGCGGCTCTTGGGGTGGAGGACATAGCTGACCTTCACAAATTGAGAAAATTAATTAAAACTTATTCCTACAATTTAAAATTAATAGATCAAACTGACAAGGAAGGCATATTACCTCTTTACTCAAACTTACCGGAATTGATCGGCCAATGGCACGATACTCAAACCATGCTTAAACATCTTAACAAAATAATTAAAGTCTATCAAATTTCCAAACGAGAACTCAATCAGTTGAATAAAGTGATGGACCAAATTTCTACAAGAAGCAAAGAGCTTAACGAACAAATAAAGTCATCTATTCAAAAATTGAAGCCAGCCCAACCCGAGGCTGATCCAAATTAAATATTCATTCCACCATTTCAATTTAATTGAGTCCTAAAAAATAGGATACAAATTCACTTGCATTTTTCATTTTGAATGTCTAACTTTGTAATGTACCAGCTTTATTAAAAGCGTATGAAACAAATTAGTAACCCACTTTGGATTCTGTCGATTCTGCTTGTATGTATTCAGATTCCGCTATTTTCTCAACAACTTAAGATCCGGGAAGGAATCCTTGTAAACCTGTATGATGCCTTTGGAAAAAATGCATTATTGACAAAGGATTTTGGGTTTTCATGCATTACAAAATATCAGGGAAAGACCATTTTGTTTGATGCAGGCAGTAATGCGGATATTTTTAAGAACAATACCAAACAACTGGGCATCGATTTAAAAAAAGTAGACATCGTAATTGTTTCACATGGTCACTTTGATCACCTTAATGGGCTGGATTATTTATTAAAAATAAATCCGAAAGTTAAAATCTATTTCCCTTATGATATCTTTTGGGGAGCGCCCGTGCCATTTGACGCAACAGGACAAGAGCCTATGGTGAAGGATTCTCTTCCTGAACACTTACGGTATTTCAATGGTGGTCCTACAAAATTCTCCATTAACCAATCCGGCCGATTTTGGAAGGCGAATATTGAATTCATAAAAAGTTCAAAAGAAATCCTCCCGGGTCTTCAAATCATTGCCACGAATTCCCCTTACATGGGTTATTTTTCTTGTTATCCCGGCAAAAGTTTTGTGGAAGGTCAGTTTGATCAGCATGGGGACGCATGTAAAAACACGAATCTACCAGAACTCTCTCTTTCTATCAAGACTTCAAAGGGCCAAGTGCTGATAGCAGGATGTTCTCATTCAGGCATCGAGAACATTATCAAACAAACCAAAGAATTTACCGGCGATAAAATTGAATTGGTGTATGGTGGATTTCACATGATTCCGTTCAATAGAGAACAAACCATCAAGCTTGCTTCACTTATCAAGAATGATTTGCAGGTCCACAAAGTTGCCCCAGCTCATTGCACCGGCCACCTGGCGTTTAAAATTTTACAGGATTATTTTGGCCGTGATTATTTGTATGCCGGACTTGGGGAAGCCGTATCTTATTAATCTCCCTCCCCTACCAAATTGGATTCCCAGTTCACGTAAACCCATTTTATATTTTTAAAAAAACTTACATTTGTTGCGATAATTGCAGGCTTTGAAAAAAACATTGGTATTCATTCTATTGACCAGCATCATACTGCCATTTACCGGTTATTACTGCTGGTTGACATACCAGAAATCCATTGCCAAAAAGAAATAAAGCAGCGAATTATTTCCGGATTACACAAAACCGAACTCAAGCTTCTGGTCTTTTCAAAATTAGACAGCAAGTTGAAATTGAAATGGGAACACGCCCATGAATTCGAATATATGCATCAAATGTATGATGTCATAGAAACAGAGATACACGGTGACAGTTTGTATTATTTTTGCTGGGTAGATCATGAGGAAACATTATTGAATAAAAAATTAAATCAGTTGTTGGCTTCAGTGATGGCAAATCCGTTAAAAGAAAATAAGGAACACAAACGAATAATTGATTTTTACAAATCCCTATCCTTACCAGAAAATATCCATATTCCTTTGGCAAATGTATTTTACCAGGAATTGATTTTTCCAAAATATCCATCCGATGTGATAAATTTCTTTAGCTCCATTCCGTCCCCTCCCCCTAAAGTATTTTAGACAAATAATTTATATACTCATGATTCCATCTGCCTTCTTTAGGTCAGATGATTCTTATTTGTTTAATCTGAAATATTAATATGAAAAAATTAATTCTCTTAAGTGTATTTTATAGTTTGTATTGTTTTGGATATAGTCAAACTATATTTATTAAAGATTTAGAAACCAATCAGCCCTTAGAAGCTGTAACCCTCTACAGTGATAAGACGAAAGCATTTGCGATAAGCAATATTCATGGACAGGCGGATATTTCTTCCTTCAAAGGTGCAGAGAAAATTGAAATCAGAGGGCCCGGCTACAAAAAAGAAATCAGATCATTTGCCGAGCTACAAAATTTGGGTTTTATCTTAAGCTTAGTTTATTCCAGCATATCCATGGATGAAATTGTGGTATCCGCAACAAAATGGAATCAAAACTCAAAAGATGCTCCGGAAAAAATAACCGCTATCACTGCCAAAGAAGTCAGTTTACAAAATCCTCAAACTGCTGCAGATCTCCTTGGCATTTCCGGAAAAGTGTTTATTCAAAAAAGCCAACAAGGTGGTGGAAGTCCCATGATCAGGGGATTTTCAACCAACAGATTGCTTTATGTAGTGGATGGTGTACGCATGAATACTGCAATTTTTCGAAGTGGAAACTTGCAGAATGTCATCTCTTTGGATCCATTTGCAACAGAAAAAACAGAGGTATTATTCGGTCCCGGATCGGTAATTTATGGAAGTGATGCCATAGGTGGCGTAATGAGTTTCCATACCCTGAGACCTCAACTCGCACTGGATGAAAAAGGTCTGGTAAGTGGTAATTTAAGTACCAGATATTCATCTGCCAACCAAGAAAAAACCCGGACATTTCGATTTGAAAATTGGATGGAAAAAATGGGCCTCTGTAAGCAGTTTCACAAGCAATAATTTTGGTGATCTGCGGATGGGAAGCAAAGGGCCATCTGAATACCTTAGGCCATTTTATGTGCAGCGAATCGACAGTGTAGACAGAATAATCACCAACGACGATCCCAGGACTCAACGTCCTTCCGGTTATTCACAGATAAATATGATGCAAAAAATTCAATTCAACCCAAATGAACATTGGGACTTTCAATATGGATTGCATTATTCAGAAACCTCAGAATATTCCAGATATGACCGCCATATTCGCTATCGAAAAGGACTCCCGAGGTACGGTGAGTGGTATTACGGCCCGCAGAAATGGTTGATGAATAATGCCAGTGTTGCGCATTACAGGAGCAATCGGGTATATGATCAAATGACCCTGCGAACAGCATATCAATACTTTGAAGAAAGTCGCATCGATCGCGACATCAACAATAAAAATCGTCATCTGAGAATCGAAAAAGTGAATGCTTATTCTGTCAATTTAGATTTTAATAAATCCATTGGGCTGAAAAATAAATTATACTATGGTTTGGAATTTGTGCACAACAAAGTAATGTCTTCCGGGATAGATGAAGACATTTCCACAGGAATTAAAATTACCGGTCCTTCTAGATATCCTCAAGCGAAGTGGAATTCATTTGCCGCCTACCTTAATGATCAATACAAGATAACGGACAAAATTCTGATTCAGGGAGGACTGCGGTATAACCAATACCAACTGAATGCTGATTTTGACACCAGTTTTTATGCCTTTCCTTTTACTAAAGCAAATATCGATCAGGGCGCCTTGACCGGAAGTCTTGGGATGGTGTTTCGACCAACAGAGAAATGGGTGTTCAGTGTAAATGCTTCCACCGGATTTCGTTCACCAAATGTGGATGATGCAGGAAAAGTATTTGACTCTTCTCCAGGCAGAGTGATTATTCCAAATCCCGATCTAAAAGCAGAATATGCATATAATGGAGAAATTGGCGTTGCCAAAGTATTTGGGGAAATATTAAAAATTGATATCACTGCATACTATACTTTCCTGCAGGACGCATTGGTAAGGCGAAACTCCACTTTAAATGGTCAGGACAGTGTTGTGTATGACGGCACGTTAAGTCAGGTTGAATCTATTCAAAATGCGGCTATAGCAACTGTTTATGGAATTCAGGCAGGATTAGAAATTAAACTTGCACCTAGGTTTCGTTTTTTTACAGACATCAACTTTCAAAAAGGGGAAGAAGAAACAGACAATGGAACAAAAAGTCCTATACGTCATGCACCGCCAACTTATGGCGTCTCCCGTATAAGTTATTCCACTCAAAATCTGATGGTTCAATTATATACCATCTATAGCGCAGAAAGGAAATTTGAAGATTTGCCACTGGAGGAACAGACTAAAACGGAAATTTATGCCATCGACAATAATGGCAAGCCTTGGTCTCCAGGATGGTACACCCTTAATTTCAAAGCCATGTGCCGAATCCATGAAAACTTGTCTGTAAGTGCAGGAGTAGAAAATATTACCGACCAAAGGTACAGACCATATAGTTCGGGAATTGTTGCGCCGGGCCGTAATGTGGTACTGTCCCTTAAAGCCAGTTTCTGACGATATTCATTGCTGTTTTTGACTTAACACAAAATAAATTTTGAATCCGAAACAAATTTTTTACAAAAAAGAGTAATTTCGGATTCAATTTATTCCAATTGCTTCTCCGGAATGGATTGGAAATTTCAAAATATTTTATTCTTAATTGAATTATTAAAACCACAACGATGAATCCAATGATCAGAAACATTTTAGCTGTACTTGCAGGTGCCATCCTGGGAAGCATGGTAAATATGGGAATTATTATGCTGAGCAGTTCTATTATTCCTCCACCTGAAGGAGCAGATCTTACTACAGAGGCTGGATTAAAAGCTTCCATGCACCTGATGCAGCCAAAGCATTTTATCATGCCATTTTTGGCGCATGCATTGGGAACTTTGGCCGGGGCATTTGTTACAGCAATAATTGCACTTAGTCATAAAATGAATTTGGCACTTGCCATTGGGGTGCTTTTTCTAGCTGGTGGCATCTCCATGGTATTTATGCTTCCTTCCCCAATATGGTTCACCTTGCTTGACCTGATTGGAGCCTACCTACCAATGGCTTATTTAGGTGGCAAACTAGCCATTAAAAAAAGTCCATTGATTTGAGATACAAGATTGACATTGTCGGAGGTCTAGGAAATTTGATTCAAATGAACATAATTTTCAGATTTTTTGAGAAATAAATTTTTGGTAAAATTATTTTTACATAAGTATAAACCTATATTATGTATCACAAATAAGTGTGCAAATTTTAATATTTTAGTCTGCTATATATTTATAAAAAAACAGAGAATTATATACAGGGAATTAGTTTAGATATAAGCCTTTAAAATCAATTTCAAACATTCTAAGAGCAGCAGACCACTGTAGAAATATTTTCAAAGACAATTAGGATTTATATGAATTAAAAAATCCTCAAATAATTGCTTTTCCATTAAAATATCATATTCAAAAGAATAGCTCACTTGGACAGCCAATGAGTCATTTTAAAAACAATTCAGACGCCTATCCTCCAAATTATGTACTTTTGTATACCAACTCCGATGAGTTACCCCATTATTACATTTAATTACTGACCATTTTGACATTTAAAGAATTTAATTTTCATCCACTTTTATATCAGGGAATTGAAGCCTCAGGTTATGAAAATGCGACCCCTGTTCAGGAATTGGTTATTCCTTCCATTTTGGCCAACAGAGATCTGATTGCTTCTGCACAAACGGGTACCGGAAAAACGGCGGCCTTCTTACTTCCTTTAATCAATCGCTACATTGACCACAAACATGAACACAAAGTAAGCGCATTGATCATTGTGCCAACTCGTGAATTGGCAAAGCAGATTTCGCAGCACATTGAAGGGTTTACTTATTTTACGGAGTTAAGCTTTATCGCAATTTATGGGGGCAATGATGGACAAAATTTTGTTGCCGAAAAAAAAGCACTTCAGATGGGTGCGGACATTGTCGTTTGTACCCCAGGGAGATTAATCGCACACATGAACATGGACTACTTTGATCTTAAGGGTGTGCAATGTCTGGTGCTGGATGAAGCAGACCGAATGTTGGACATGGGTTTTCAAGATGACCTGACGAAAATCATTAATTTCCTGCCGACAAAAAGACAAACTCTTTTGTTCTCGGCAACTATGCCCGAACGTATTCGTCAATTGGCAAAGAAAATCTTGATTGACCCTGTAGAAGTGAATATTGCCATTTCTAAACCACCAGAAAAGATTATACAAAAAGCATATATTGTTTTTGAAGAACAAAAATTAAGATTGGTAAAACACCTTATAAAAAATACAAAGTGCAAACATATTTTGGTTTTCTGTAGCCGCAAATCCAGTGTTAAAGAGTTGGCCAGAGAATTGGGTAGAGCAAGATTCAACGTTGCAGAGATACACAGCGATCTGGATCAAAAACAAAGAGAACAAACACTCTCCGATTTTACCAGTGAAAAGATTTCCATTCTTGTTGCTACCGATATCTTAAGCCGCGGAATAGATATTGATACCATTGATCTGGTGATTAACTACGATGTACCAAACGATGCAGAGGACTATGTTCACCGGATTGGCAGAACAGCCCGTGCAGAAGCGGATGGGATCGCCATCACCATTGTGTCCAAAAAAGAGCAGGCTGCTTTTGCAGGGATAGAAAGTATGCTTGGTAATTCTGTCCCTAAAGAACCGGTTCCGGAAGAACTAGGAGCTGTACCGGAATACAAGCCTAAAGATTCTTCCAACCGCCCACCAAACAGAAGGTTTAAGCCACGAGGGAAAAGTACAAACGATACCCGACGTTAAGACCATCTTCCTTCATCCTAATGTCCTATCTTTGCAGGTACTTAATCCTGCATAAATATGCAATTCATAGATTATTATAAAATTCTTGAAATTCCCAAAACTGCTACCGAGACGGAAATCAAAAAATCCTATCGGAAGTTGGCCCGTAAATATCATCCGGACCTTAATCCCAACAATAAAGAGGCGGAGAAAAAATTTAAGGAGATCAACGAGGCTAATGAAGTACTCAGCAACCCTGAAAACCGGAAGAAGTACGATAAGTATGGAAAAGACTGGCAGCATGCAGATGAGATCGAAAAAATGAACCAACAACAAAGATCTCAGCGCTCCACCGGAGGATATAGTTTTGGAGGTGGCGAAAATTCAGGAGACTTTTCAGAGTTTTTTGAATCGATGTTTGGCGGAAGATCGGGAGGATCTAGGCAAGTCAAATTCAGGGGAGAAGATGTGAATGCAGAATTAAATCTGAATATTAGAGATGTATTGCACACCCAGCAACAAACCTTTACGGTAAATGGTAAAAATATCCGTATGACTTTTCCTGCGGGTATCGAAGATGGACAGGTGATAAAAGTAAGTGGTCATGGATCTCCCGGAATTAACGGTGGGCCAAATGGTGATTTGTATATAAGATTTACAATTGTGAACAATACTAAATTTAAAAGAGAAGGAAGCAATTTATATACCAGTGTAGATCTGGATTTATATACCGCACTTCTGGGTGGAGAAATCCTTGTAGATACTCTGGACAGCACAGTAAAGCTTAAAGTCGCTCCAGAAACCCAATCCGGTACTAAAGTCAAACTGAAAGGAAAAGGGTTTCCTGTTTATAAGGCAGAGAATCAGTTTGGAGATTTATACATTAGTTATAATGTAAAACTCCCTACTGGACTTTCTGAAAAAGAAAAAGAGCTATTTAATGAATTAAAAAAAATAAGATCCCATGGAAAATAACCAATTGGTACTTATTGATCAGGTTTGCGTCCATTATGAAGTTGAATTGAATTTTATTGATTCATTAGAAGAATATGGACTTATCCAATTGGTCGTAATGGACAATACTAAGTATTTATCCCCTGATGATTTGCAATATGTTGAAAAAATGATCAGACTGAAATATGAATTAGGAATCAATATGGAAGGAATTGATGTCATCAATAATTTATTGCACCAAATTGATAATTTGCAAAATGAATTGGTTTTGGCGAAAAAAAAACTTAGCATTTATGAACAGGATGAATATGATCTCAAAAGTTAAACGAAATTTTGAATATGTCTTTTGGAATGACTTTTTAAATCTATGATCACCATAATCCTTCCCTTTCCAATTTAAAAAATAATTCTCTTGAAAATTCATTTTTTCTATCTTGGAAAAAATACTTTCCTTTGAATAAATAAAAATGCTGCATAAACACACACATACCCCGCCCTCACCTCATGATATAAATCAGTCCTTCACAACCGGGATCCTGTTGAATGCCGCATATGTAGTTATAGAAATAGTTTATGGCCTAAAAAATGACTCCACAGCGCTTTTATCTGATGCAGCGCACAATGTGGGGGACATTTCAGGATTATTGCTTGCTTTCCTTGCTTTTCGTTTGCAAAAAATAAAGCCTACTAAATTATTCTCCTATGGATATAAAAAAGGATCCATCATCACCTCCTTCATCAACTCCATTTTACTTGCATTTGCAATTGGGGTAATTGCATGGGAAGGAGTCCACAAGATTATGCATCCAAATCCGGTGAGCGGCAAGGTGATTATGTGGGTGGCTTTGGTGGGTGTATTCATCAATACCGTATCCGCATTATTTTTTAGAAAAAATCAAAAAAAAGATCTCAACATAAAAGCCGCATACTGGCACCTCATGGTAGACGCTTTAGTGTCATTGGGGGTAGTAGCAAGTGGGATAACTATTTATTACACACAATGGTATGCTCTGGATGGTATTATAGCCCTGGGGATTTCAGTAGTTGTATTGTTCAGCACATGGAGTCTGTTTAAAGACAGTGCAATTGCTATATTAGACGGGGTTCCTGCCTCTTTGGATACCGATGAAATAAAATTGCATCTAATGGGTGTTGATGGCGTAGTAAATGTTCATCATATACATATCTGGGGTATCAGCACCAATGAAAATGCCTTAACTGCTCATATCCAGATAAATGATATGACCAATATTCCCGAAATCAAAAGAGCGTTGAAAGCCGAATTGGAGGAGCACTATATTCAGCACAGCACATTAGAGTTTGAAGTCTTGGAAGAAAATTGTCAGGAAACGGATATATAAAAAAGTTATGCTACAAATGGTTGTTTTAGAAAGGACCAACAGTCTTTTAGTGTCATTTGTAAGCCTTGTATTGCTTGTAGTTATTCATCCTGTTTTAGCACAAGAGAATTCACCGGTCCACATAGTGGGTCAGATGAAAGATGTCATGTGGAAAGGAGAATTATTTGGTAAAATCAATACAGACACTATTAGAAATAAACATCACCTGTTTGGGTTTGGCCCATTGGCTTATTTGCGTGGAGAAGTATTGATACTGGATGGTGTAAGCTACTTATCCACAGTGAACGATAAACAAGAGATAAAAGTGGAAGGAGTCCATTCTGTTTCAGCGCCATTTTTTGCCTATGCTAATATTACAAATTGGCACTCTATTGAATTGCCAGCTCCAGTTAGAAATTTAATTGACTTAGAATATTATCTGGATTCTATTTGCTCTGATAGGAAAATGCCTTTTTTGTTTAAATTATCAGGAAGTATTGATTCTGCCCAAATGCATGTTGTGCACCTACCAGAAGGAAGTAAGGTCCGATCCCCCGAAGATGCACATCAGGGTATAGTACATTACCGACTAAGCAACTCAGAAGTCCACATTATAGGATTTTATTCCCGAAATCACCAAACAATCTTTACCCACCATGACACAAACATGCACCTTCATTTAATAACCTGCGATCTTAAAATGATGGGGCATTTGGAAAGTGTTTCTTTTAATCCTCAGCGAATAAAGTTTTTTATACAACCATAAATTTATATCCAAATAAAATTATGTATATCCCATTTAATTATTCCTGAAAACAGGCAAAGGCAAACTGAAAATATTTCCATCATCTTGAATGCGAATAAATGCAATTTGATTCAGAGGATTGATTGAACTAAGATTAAGCAAAACATAATTGGTTTTTTCTTCGAATTTAAATTGCAGCGATTCTTTTCCAATCTTAAGTTCCTTTCCCAAAAGATCAATTATTGAAAACTGAAGTGCTTCCGTATGGACCGATGCGTGAACTGCAATTACCACCTCTTGCATAGATGTGTAGGAATATATGCTGACATCAGATGGGATCATTTCATTCGCATTTAATGCTGCACAATTCAAGTATGTACAGAAAAAATCAGTCATTTCACTATATGCAAAATCAGCATTTGGATTTTTGTTGAAAACAGTTTGGTGAGATCTTTCCTTTGAGACAGAATCCAAATAATAGGCATGCAATACATGGTGTGTCACATCTCCTCTTACCCTTGGAACTTGATTCGGATTTTGGTTGTAATAAAATACCGGAGGATCCCCGTTGTCAATATACCTTGGTAAATCTAAATGCTGCCTCAATACAATTATCTCTGGTTGCCAATACATGTCCCGATTGCTGATCTTGTAAAATGCAAGGTCATCGACAAATCCAAAGGTATCAAACCAGTTGCTGTCCAGATGGACAATATTCGCCCATTGTGCAAGGTCCAAAGTGGCAGGAGCGCTAATGTGCGCCGCAACCTGCACATGTGTGGATTGTCGAAACAATGGATCAATTGCCAACGAATCTCCATCTTTCCCGGTTACTGCAATCCATAGTGCCATACAGGCACCAGCAGAACTACCATACACTCCAATTTTGGAAGGATCTATGTTGTACTGCTGCGCATTTAGTTTTAAAAATCGAATCAATCGCTCACCATCCATGAGAATGGAATCCAGTCTTGTGGTATGTGAGAGTCTGTAATTGGACGACACGAAAGAAATACCCCTTGATAAAAATGATCGCATTACTTCAACCTGTCTTCCTTCTATCCCCTTATCACCCGCTCTGAATGCGCCTCCATGAAAAAAAATAACCAAGGGCCTTGGACCGTTTCCGGTTTGGCTTAACCACAGATTAAAATTTTGCAACACATCAGGTCCGTAATGCTCATTTCTAAAATCAGGGATGGTGTCCGTTTGCGCCATCAAAATACCTCGTTGTACGGACACTATGTCTATCAAAAATAATAAAAGAAAAAATGATAATATTTTCATGATGCTTACTTATACGTCATCAAAATTTGAACCTCTAACACTCCAGTAATTAAGTATAAAACCTATATGTTGTACTCAAAGATTCGCAAAATAATTAAATCATTTTTTAACATTTACAAAACGATTGCCATCAGCCATATATAATCTTTTATGACCTAAATTTATTAAATCCCTTGCCTACTGTTTTATAATTATCCTAAAAAATCCATGTAAACAAAGATTAAAAATAAAAGTCTGGTTATTTTCGTCATTAGAAAGAACTATAAAGATCTTGAAACCAGAACCAGCCATGAAAATTATTATTCCAGATGACTATCAGAATGTACTTCATCAACTAGAATGTCGCAAAATCTTAAAGGACCACGATCTTTCGAATATAATTTCACATTACAGCAACTCATCAGACCTTGCAGAGCAATGTGCGGAAGCTGAAGTTCTCGTATTGATCCGCGAGCGGACAAAAATTGCCGAATCACTGCTCTCCAAACTGCCCAATCTAAAACTTATCAGTCAAACGGGAAAAATTTCACGACACATAGATCTTCAAGCCTGCACAAAATACAAAGTTGCAGTAGTCGAAGGAAAAGGTTCTCCAACAGCGCCTGCTGAATTGTGCTGGGCGTTGATCATGAATGCCTGGAGACAAATACCTCAAGCAATGCAAGGTATGAACAAAGGTCTTTGGCAAACCAATTTGGGACGTACACTATATGGACAGACCCTTGGAATTTGGGGATATGGGAAAATTGGTAAAAAAATCGCTGCTTACGCACGTGCATTTGATATGAACGTGATTGTTTGGGGCAGCTTGGAATCCCGAAATTCTGCCATTCAGGATGGATTCACAGCAGCCGCAAGTAAAGAAGAATTCTTTGCACAATCTGATATCCTTTCACTTCATTTGAGACTCACTGAATCCACGGAGGGAATTGTTCACCGAAGAGATTTAGACCTTATGAAACCGGATTCACTTTTAGTCAATACCAGTCGGGCTGAATTAATTGAAAAGGGTGCATTGCTAGCCGCTATACAATCAGGAAGGCCCGGTTCTGTAGCATTAGACGTTTATGAAAATGAACCTATCTACGATCTTGATTTTCCATTGCTGCATTTCCCCAACGTGCTCTGCACCCCTCATTTGGGTTATGCAGAAAAGAAATCATTTGAATTGTATTTTTCGCAAGCATTTGAAAATGTGCTGGAGTTTATCATTGGAAATAATTCTAATATTTTAAATCCGGAGGTATTTCTATAAAATAATTATAGCTTGTTAACTCAAATATCTTACAGATAAATTTAATCTATTAATATGAAATATTTTTACAGTTCCAAAAATAAATCATTAACATAGCATACCTTAACAATTATTTCTATCTTCTGCAAATTTTAATACTAAAAATATCACTCATTCGGAATGATGAAATTCATTGCAAACCTTTTATAGATCTTACAATTAATTATTTCCAATATCTTTTTAAGGTAAGCCAATATTCATTACATTTGAACATGAATCATTGATTAAATAGTGATTTCATTAAAAATTTGACCCTTATTCAAAAAGGTGATACCTGGTAAAGATGATTAAATTATTAAATACATATGTTGCATTCAACCTCCTTCTTTTATTTCCAGTTTTCCTAATCTCTATATCCAAGTTAGAAGGAGCAAGTTTCTATGTATCATACAATGCAACTAAAAATGGCGATGGCAGTTTTGCTTCTCCCTGGGAATTGCAAAAAGCTTTAGATCACCCAACGCAATTACAGCCAGGGGACACTGTGTGGATTATGGGAGGAAGATATCTAGGGCCAGATTCCACCGGAGGCGTTAATGGTATATGCTACACCTGCCATACTAATGGTTCAGAATCACAACCTATCATTTTTAGAAATTACCAAAATGAGAGGGTTACCCTGGATGGAAAGTCAAATGGAATAATTTTAAATTTAGGCTCAAATTGTAGCTATACGTGGTTTTGGGGATTGGAAGTTATGAGCTCCAGTACTGCTCCAAGAGAATACACCAATGATCCCGGACATCCCAATCGTGGAAATATTTCATGCTCTGCTCCCGGCATCAAATTTATAAATATGATATTGCATGATGGTGCAGATGGTATTGATATTTGGATTGGTTCAAAAAATGCAGAACTATATGGCTGTGTAATTTACAACAACGGTTGGGATATCGCAGGTTCAGGTCATGGACATGGAATCTATACCCAGAATGATACATCGGGTACGATCAAATTGCTTGATAATATTTTTTTTAGCAGTTTCGGTTATAATGTCAGAGCTTGGTCAACAGGGAGGACCATCGATAATTATGACATTCAGGGAAACATATTATTCAACGGGGGTTCTTGTTCGGAAAATAAAAATGGTGATACGCGAACGCACAATTTTTATATAGTTCCTAATAACCCAAACGCGCCCTGCAAAAATCTTGTGGTCAAGCATAATTTTACTTTTTCCGGCACTAACATGCCTCGGCCACCTGTAAACGCATTTGGACTAAATTATGGAACTGTGGACATGACCCTTGATAGTAATATTCTGACTTGTCAGACAAGAATTGGTGGAACCGGTGTTAAATTGCTGGGCACTACATCAGTAAAAGGAAATAAAATATTAGGAGGAATTCATCCTACCAAAGGTTATTACCTATGGGGTTTTACTACTGATGACTTCCCCGAAAATGATTATTCAGAAACTTTGCCGACTACCGGATTACAATATTTTATTAGAATGAACAAATACGAAACTGGAAGAGCACATTTAGTGATTTATAATTGGAAAAATTCTCCATCGGTAAAAATTGATATTTCGAATATCGGGTTTAAATCTGGTGAACGAATTGCCGTAATCAATGTCACTGACTTATATTCAGACACCCTAAATTACATATACAATGGAAATGACCTTATTGACGTCCCAATGATAGGTCATTCAGCTGCACAAGCAATTGGGTCAATAAAGAAACCGGTTTCTCAATTTCCAGGAT
The DNA here is from genome assembly GCA_016713905.1 of Candidatus Vicinibacter proximus. Taxonomy (NCBI): domain Bacteria; kingdom Pseudomonadati; phylum Bacteroidota; class Saprospiria; order Saprospirales; family Saprospiraceae; genus Candidatus Vicinibacter; species Candidatus Vicinibacter proximus. The sequence continues at coordinate 1,352,306 of JADJOE010000001.1, read as the reverse complement.
TTGGCGTATTTATCATTCAAAAGTCCGGTAGTATTATAAACAATACTTTGCACTCCATTGGAAAATCAATTCTTGTTTCCGTATCCCCAAACCCATTTAACCATTGCACCAACTTTAAGGTTACAAATATGAATCATGAAATCTTTATGCTAAGTATTTATGACCATTTGGGGAAGCTTATGCATGTGGAAAGATTTCAAAATCCTGAATTTTCTATATGTAAAGAAAAATTGCCGAATGGTATATATTCCTATCAAATTCAAAATAACCTTGGAACTTCTATTAAAAATGGCCTAATTTGTGTCTATTGAATCACCCATGAAAGTGCAGAAATGATCACTTCATTAATAATATGAGAGTTAAATTTTTTCAGTATTCAAATAAAATTATAAGCTATGGGATATTGTGAGATTACAAAGGAAATATTTTTAAAAGTAATCTATCTTAAAGATGAAAGTTTAACAGGATATGGACATATTATTTTAAGAATTAATCCATGCATTTCTTTAATTAATCCGTTAAATTCATGTCCCCATCGAATTTTTTAAGAACTAAATTGAATTAGGGATATCTTTATCCAACAAACCATTTTATTTAATGTGTTAAATCATCAATATGTCTATTAAACCTAACTGCACTTTTGGTTACTTTCTGGTATTTGCTTTTTTTATCATTTCATCATCTCATGCCCAGATGCTTAAATTACCAGATGCAGGGGTTAATTTTAAATGCAAGGCAGGAAGAACCATTGGCGATACTGAAATAGAAGTAAACTGGAATGCGCCGGGTGTTAAGGGTAGGGAAGGAAATATATGGGGAACTTCTGTAGCATACTACGGTTATAGTGTGCTTGGATTTGGATCCAATGTAGAATCTCCCTGGAGAGCGGGCGCTGACGAAAGCACCACTATTTCCTTTTCGAATGAGGTCAGCATAAATGGCAAAAAATTATCCGCAGGTACTTATGGATTTTTCATTGCTCTCTACGCTGATTCCTGTGTCCTCATTTTCAATAAAAACACAGCCGGTTGGGGTAGTTATTTTTACAATAAAGACCTTGATGTGTTGAGGGTCACTGTGATTCAACAAAAAAATCAAAAAGAAAGTAAGGAAAGACTTGAATACACTTTTTCCAAACAAACAGATCACAGTGTTGAAATGGCAGTGGAATGGGAAAAATGGCGAATTCCATTTTTGGTAGAAATCGATCTCATTCAACAAACACTTCATTCCATTCAAACACAGTTGAGTGGCGCCATGGGTTTTGACCCTCCAAGTCTTGAAGCTGGTGCTTTCTGGTGTTACCAAAACAATATCCATCTAGATCAAGCACTACAGTGGATCAATACTGCCGTAGATCCAAATCTGGGTGGCATCAACTCCTTCAAGGCTTTATCGACGAAAGCAGGAATTCTTTCCAAATTAGGTCAGAAAAATGAGGCAGATAAAATAATTGCCGAAGCGATTGACCTTGCAAGTCCTTTGGAATTGCATGCTTACGGCAGACAACTTCTTAGAGAGAATAAAACCGTCGAAGCCATGTTTGCTTTTGAAAAAAATTATAAAAAACATAAAGGCGCCTGGCCAACTAACGTAGGTATGATGCGCGGATATTCTGCTATGGGCGAATTAACCAAAGCTCTGGAACATGCTAAGTCAGCCCTTAAGCAAGCACCCAATGCAGAAAACAAAAAGGTTTTAGAAGATGCCATTAAAACCCTGGAAAGCGGGCAAGCATTGAAATAAATCCTTGTAAAGAAATGATGAACTAAGTTTTAAACCAACCGGTTACACTGATTCGGGTCTTGTTGGTAATTAAAACTTCATGCTCTAATTGGTAACTTCTGAAAAACACACATTTACCATTCATGGGAGAGATCGTCTGAATATTGTCTACCTGATAAATGACCAATTCCCCTCCATCCCGTTTCTCCCAATCAGAATTTAAATACATTATCATAGAAAAACTTCGGCTTTGGTCAGACTTGAATTGATCTAAATGCTTTTTATAAAAACTGCCTGAATCATATATAGCATAATGAAATTCATAAGCTTTGATTCCCGCATAACAGGTGGAGTTCAGATAACATACAAAGCGATCCATCAGTTTGAAAAAATCCTGCTCATGAGGAAAATTATTTTCAGGATTAAGCCAGCTAATACGATCTCCACGAATTAAAGAATCCTTAATATAGATGTCCTTGTTCCCTACTCCTGCTGGAACAAATTGTCTATCTATATCGAGTGTGCGTAAATTTTCCTTTAGCTGAGCTGCTAATTGGACGCTAAGAAAATGTTCATCAATCCCAATGCGATCTGACAAAAAACTATTGATAAGGACATCGAATTCATTCTCCATTAAAGATTGGAATTCAATGGAAGAATTACCATTGCAACGCTCAAGGTAGTCAACATTGAGCACAAACTACATAATGATTCAGAAGTCAGTTAAGTCCAAATAAATTTGGAGGGGTCATTGTCAAACATCAATTTCTTTTTACCCAGAATTGTAAATTTCCCAAACTTAATCCAAAATGTTTGTCACTATCAAATGAATTGCAATAATAAAAATGATTCGAAAAAATTGAAGATATATAATTTTCAAAAAAAATAGATGTAATTTATGTAAAGAATGAATTTTGACTAATACCTATGTAAACTCCGTTCTACCAAATCCACATTTAGGAGTATAAAATAACCTATCTTAATAAGGTTACTGTACCATATTTAAGCTGCTTATCACAAGCCTTACTTCGAATAATGTAAGCGTAGACTCCTGGCAAAACAAGTTTGTTATTGCATGTCCCATCCCAATGAATATTATTAGATTTAAATATTTGTGACCCCCAACGATCATAAATTTCAACTTCAAAATCATTAGTAAATTGCAGACCTGGAAATACATCATTTACCTGATCCCCATTTGGAGAAAAAACATTAGGAATGAATAAACTTTTGTCTTCTATAAATTCCAGATGTATTGAATCGCTAAAAATACCACAACTGTTCTCAATTAAATAATAATAGATCCCACTTGTTTCAATATTTATATCAGAACCTACACGTCCATCTGACCAAATGGTTTTTGGATTACCTGTAGAAAAATAAAAGGATTGAGGCCCACAAAAAACTAAATTTTCTCCCGGAAATTGAATTGGTATTGAATCATAAAATACTTCCATGGTATCCCTTAAGTCATTACAGATATCTTTAAAGGCATACCAATAAATACCCGGAGTATCTATTGTGATACTGTTGAGAAATTCACCATTCCACAATTCATCTATACCAGGCCAGCTTAAATTCAATTTAAATCCTTGACACAGAAAGGTATCATTTGGCAAATAAGGTTTATTAAACAATTTCAGTTCCTCAACTTTTATTGAATCTGAAGTAATTCCACAAGGAGATAATATACTCGCCCAATAATTACCACCTTTTGAGACTTGCTTAGTATTTCCAATGGAATTATCAAACCATACCGTATTTGCAGAATTTGAATGCAAAATAATCGTAGAGCCTTGACAAATTGTTGTATCAGGACCCAAATCAATTGTAGAATTTGGATAATAATTCACTAATATTGAATCCGTAACATCTCCACAAACACCTTTAAGTACTGCCCTAACCACTCCATCTGTTTTAATGACAAAATAAGGCCCCACAGATCCATCCTGCCAAACCGTAGAAGGTTCATTTGTCCAAATGGTGTCCACCTGATTCGGGCATAATTTAATGTCAGGGCCTATTTCCAAGGTCGGCAAATTCAGAAATGATATCACAATAGTATCCCTTACAATGCCACAAGGAGAATTGATTTCAGCCCAATAATTACCAGGTTTATCTATATTCAGTTCTTTACCTGAAGAGCCATCACTCCATTTTGTTGAAGTCTCCATTGACCTGAGTACTAAAGTTTCCCCTTCACAAATGGCCGTATCAGGTCCTAAGGACAATTGAGGTAAACTCAATACAGTTACATCAAATTGTGTAATGTTATAACAGTTTCCCATTCTGATTGTGTCCAAATACGAACCAGAAACATTATACGTTTTTCCCCCAATCGTAATATTTTCACAAACAGTTGTATCTATGATGCTGTACGCATTCTTGCAACAATCAGGAAATCCGAGGTTAATTAAGATTCCATCATCTATTGAGCTTCGTTCATTATAATGTTCTATCTGCATGGTATAAGTTGAATCCGGAAAATTTCCTAAAACTAAAATACCTCCATCACTTACTCCGGAGCTACCAACGTAAAACAACATTTCTCGGTCGCCATAAGCGACATTTATTTCTTCGTGGAGGAGACCGTTATCCTTAAATAAAATACAAATATTTGCCACATCTAATAGTCTTCCTGACCGGTCATAAATTCTTAGTCTACCATATTGTGGCTTTGAGTATAGTTTCGAATTTGGAAATTCTCCTAATAATAACACTATGTCTTTCCTTTCATAATTTCCATCAAGAGTTATCTTGTGGGTTAGATGTGGAATACTTATATTTCCAGGCATCCATGGAGTAGGTATTGACATCAATAATTTTGGTGTGAACCCAGCATTGCTTAATGTATAATTTGTGAAAAAAGGATGGATGTTTCCCATATTGGGGTCAGTTTCCAAGGTAACAAAACCTCTACTCGAATTACCAATATACTCAAAAGATGATTTACTTGTCCAGCTCATCCATTCAATATTATTGCACTGAATTGTACAACTGTCCAAACAAGATATTGCACTAACCAGAGTGGAATCAGAAATTACACCGCAAAGAGAACTATACGATGCCCAATAAATACCCGGCTTAGTGACTACAATTTCGCGCCCATAAGTTCCATCACTCCAAACAGTTGAATCATAAGGTGAATTCAAAATGATTGCTCTTCCATCGCAAAGAAAAGTGTCTTTGGGCAACATTAATTCAGGCTTAGAAGAAACACTTACAAAAATACTATCTATTAATACATCACACGGACCAATTATTTTTGCGATTATGGGGCCTTCCTTATTTGCCACATAATATGAACCAGACGAACCATCATGCCATATAGTTTTAGGAGAATTCGACCAGACGGTGTCTGTTTCATTAGGACATAAATGAATGTCAGGGCCTAAATCTAAATTAAGTTTTGGAAGAATACTTATTGTTATTGTATCTCTAAATTTACCACACGAATTCACAATTTCTGCCCAATATATGCCAGCTTTCGATACTAATATACTCTTACCAATTGTTCCATCACTCCATACACTTATATTTGAACCAGAGTTTAAAACTAATGTATCTCCTTCACAAAACGAAGTGTCAGGTCCTAATGAGATTTTAGGTTTTTCAATAATTTTAATGACATAATTCACCACACTATCACAATTGCCAAGTGAAATGGTATCAAAATATGATCCAGAACTTGAAAACTCTTTACCATTTATGAATAGTTTGTCACAAGCGGTTGTATCGATTCTATTAAATGTCGAAGTACAACAATCTGGAAAGCCCAGATGTATAAATATCCCATCATCAGAACGACTAAGTTCGTTATAATGCTCAATTTCAAAATAATATGAATTCTTTGGAAAATTGCTCAATAATATAATATCTCCATGGGTTGTCCCAGGTTGAAAAACTTCAAATAATATTTCCATACCAGAATTGGTAATAGTTGTTGGCGCCAATATATTCCCTTGAATTGGATCCTGAAGAAGTATAACTACATTTGAAACATTAAGTTGAATGTTGTTGATATCAAATATTTTTAACTTTCCTGGCCCCTTAACTGTAAAAAAATTAGCATTTGGAAAAGAGCCCAACAATAAAATAAGTTCCTCTGGCTTACCTACATTATCAATTTGCAATCTGTGCTTCAGAATAGGAGTATTAAGATTACCGGGCATCCAGGGTGTTGGAATCCCATTTATTTGTTTAGGGGTAAAGGTATTACTTGCGAGTGTTAAGGAATTTAGAATTGGATTTTGAAGACCCGTCTTTGGGTCCATTTGAAGACTAACGGATTGAAACCCAGCTGTACCTTTATACTCGTAATCTGACTTTTTACTCCAGTTTACCCATTTGATTTTTTTGCAGTCCAGTGAACTTTGCTCCTGTGACAATACTTGATATTCATTTGTTAAGCCATTTAAGGACTGAATTTTGTCAACCGCTAACAAATATTTAGGACTTAATAAAAAATTCGTATCATATGAGTAAGAGGTAAAACTATTGTGATTAAATTTTAAATGATTTGAAAGTATTAAGTGAGTATCCTTTTGGGGACTAAAACTATTGAATTTCAAACATTCAGAACTTGACAATCGCAAATGGGGGCACTTAACTAAACTCTTTAATCCAAAACTAGATTTGGATGCTTCCAATTTCAGGTCTCCGCCAAAGACTAAAACATGGCCCAGCAAGCATTCTAAACCAATTGCAAAAAGAAAGAATCTATATCTCATTAAACTCTTATAATCCATTTATTACCCACAAGTCACTGGTTTAATACGAGGACATTGACTGAATTAAACATTAAAATTACCCAATTTAAATTAAATCAATGACAAATTTTTTATATAAAAGATCAGAATTTAGATTGCATTTTCAGTATACCAAATTCGAATATTCATCTTTGAGAATACAAGCCTCTCTCAGCAGCTGACTCTAAATTCCACTTTTGATGCACGAAATATTTATTTAATAAAGCAATAAATGTATATTTGTCATATTAAAAATAACTATTTAGAAAAATCGCGCTTTAATGACTGGGCGGTTTTTAAAGGATAACCCAAAATTAAATTCTTGCTAAAATTTATCTTAGTTGAAGTATTTTAGAACCCAATTTTAAAATCAACTGCAAACCAATTAATGTCGAATACAAATACATTTATCATCCATGTAAGTACAGCCATTGAACGGGAGCGGCACATGTTGCAACAAATCTCAGGGAGAAATTTATCGTATCAATTTATTCTGGATGGCGACAAGGACCAACTTAATGAAAAAATATTGGACAAATATTTTACTGGTGGTATGAGACAAATCAGCAATGGTACCTCTTGTGCCTACAAACATATTCTGGCTTATGAGACCATGATAGAAAACAATATAAGACATGCTCTGGTACTTGAAGATGATATAGAATTAGATGCTAACTTTGAGGACGTCTTAGGAAAGATATATATTGAAATAGAAAGGAATAATAATTCAAATTATCTAATTTCACTGGAAGATTCCAATTTGAAATACGTTAAAGGAAGTGAGCGAAACCGTGATCAATTCTTATATCCCAAAAAAATGGGTAGAATGGCGG